>CAUSWL010000005.1:0-46874 GCA_963535345.1 uncultured Streptococcus sp. | reverse complement strand
ACGATAATTTCTTGTACTTTTTCAAATACTGCCATGATAGGACTCCTTTAAAATATAAAAAATTTATAACTATGTGTTTACCACATGATTACCTAGATTGTAAGAATGAGTGTGCCCCATGTCAAACCTCCACCGAAGCCTGATAGGAGAATCGTCTGGCTACCATCTAAACGAATCATACCATTCTCCACACACTCTGAGAGCAAAATCGGGATACTTGCTGCACTGGTATTCCCATACTCCGTCATATTGGCAGGAAGCTTGTCTCGGTCTACGCCTATTTTCTTTGCCATCTTATCCAAAATGCGGATATTTGCCTGATGAAGCAGGAGATAATCCAATTCCGATGCTGCGATTGGACCATTTTCAATGGTTTCTTTGATCGATCTAGCAACATCACGATTTGCAAAATCAAAAACTGCTCGTCCATCCATTTTCAAAAAAGCAGGAACTGCTTCTTGATACGAGAAAGGAGAAGCCAAAGCCGTTTGACCATAGGTCAAGCACTCGCTCCTAGAGCCATCCGTATAGAGACTTTCCACAAGGAAGTGCCGTGTTTCGCTCGTTTCCAAGAGAACCCCACCAGCACCATCCCCAAAGAGAACAGCTGTCGAACGATCTGACCAATCAACTGCCTTAGATAAGGTCTCAGCCCCGATAACAATCCCTTTCTTGAACTGTCCAGAACTTAAAAACTTTTCTGCAGTTGAGAGAGCGAATACAAAGCCACTACAAGCTGCTGTCAGATCAAAGGCGAAAGCTCTATGCGCTCCGATATTTGCCTGAACTCGAGCTGCCGTGGAAGGCATCATCGAGTCTGGAGTAATCGTCGCTACAATGATAAAATCAATCTGATCCGCTGTTAAGCTCCCTTTAGCCAACAAGCTCTTAGCTACTTCTGTCGCCAAATCACTTGTAGACTCTGTTTTTGAGATATGTCTCTGTTTAATTCCTGTCCGACTTGAAATCCACTCATCGCTTGTGTCCATGATTTGGGCTAAGTCATGATTAGTGACCACTTGCTCTGGAACATAATGAGCAACCTGGCTTATTTTTGCAAAAGCCATTATTTCAAATCCTCCAAGAATTGATAAAGATTGATTAATCCTCTACCCATAACTTCTATTTCCTCAGGACTCATGCCATCGATGATTTTTTCGACCATTGCCTTGTGAAAACGTCTATGAAGACGATGGACTAACCGACCTTTCTTGGTCAAATGCAGATACACTACACGTCTATCCTGATCAGAACGAATACGCTCAATATAACCTTTTCTTTCCAGGTTATTCAAGCTCGTCGTCACTGTCCCAAGAGTTACCATCAGTTCTTTTGAAACCTTACTTGGCGTTGCCTCCGGGAACTTCCCAATCACATCAATCGTGTGCATTTCTTTGATGGAGATGTCTTTGAATCGACTACCTCGTAAGCTAACCTCCTCGATCACAAGGACGTTATTAAAAATAGATGTTAGATAATCATTTACTTGTTGGTAGTCCAAATCGTTTCCCTCCCTCTAAAAAACTTTCACAATCAAAGCATTTGATAAAAGAAGTATATCAAACTTCAAAAAATTGTGCAAGTATTTTTTTACATTCCTGTAAATTTTGGTCTTCTTCTTTCAGAATGTGCTCGAACCCCTTCTTTAAAGTCTTCAGTTAAAGATAACGATTCTTGTAATTCCAATTCTAATTCAGCATAATTCTGCCAATCCTTAAATTGACTTTCCCAAACTAGCTTTTTAATCGCTGCGTATGAGTTTGCTGAACCTCTTCTTAATTTTTTCAGAACCTGTTCTCTTGTTTTTTCTAATTTGTCAACTTCACAAACACGGTATACCACGCCCCATTCTAGCGCTTTTTCAGCAGTCAAAGCTTCACCTGTCATGGCAAGTTGTGCAGCCCGTGTTACCCCGATACTACGACTCAAGAGATGAATCCCACCAGCGTCTGGCGCCAATCCAACTCCGACAAAGGCTTGAATGAATTTTGCCTTGTCAGTCGCTAAACAGAAATCAACTGCTACTGCCATATTTGCTGCAGCACCAGCAACCGCTCCATCTACCTCCATCAAAACAGGTTTTGGAATTTGCTTGATTTTAAAAGAAATTGTATTGACTAATTCTGCAATCTTATTCAAAGAAGGGATATCATCTTCGTCTACTGCTCGTTTCATCTCAACCAAGTCTCCCCCAACTGAAAAAACCTTCCCATTAGCATTAATCAAGATGAACTGCACAGCTTGATCCTGCTCTGCTAGAGTCAAAGCTTCTAAAATCTCCTCACACATTGGGATATGGAAACCATTTGCCACTTCGGGACGATTCAAAGTAATGATAGCCAGATCATCTACGATCTGATATAAGATATGATTCATAGCTTCTCCTTTTCTTTTGTAAGGTAATAAAATTGTTTTATCATCAAAGTATACCTTTTTTTGGATAAAGAGGCAAGGAAAAAACTAAAGGAAAGTGTCTCAGCTGATTATTTACCCATCATTTATGAGTGTGAGTAAAATTTGACACTCTTACTTTTAAATCGTTATCGCTTTTCAGAATAAGTTAGTGTTTTCTTCTATTATAATAGGAAGTTATTTTCGTCATTGAAAAATGCCCCTCTTTCTGCTATAATCGTATAAAATACTTACTTGAGGAGTCCTTATGAAGGTTGTAAAATTTGGCGGAAGCTCGCTTGCCTCTGCTGGTCAGTTAGAAAAAGTCTTAAATATCGTTAAAAGTGATAAAGAACGCCGTTTTGTAGTCGTTTCTGCACCCGGAAAACGCAATGCTGAAGATACCAAGGTAACTGATGCCTTGATTAAATACTATCGCGACTACGTGGCTGGAAATGACATCAGTGCTAGCCAAAGCTGGATCATTGACCGTTATGCCGCTATGGTTAGTGAACTAGGGTTAAAACCTGCTGTTTTAGAAAAAATCTCTAAAAGTATTCGGGCCTTGGCAACTCTTCCTATAGAGGACAATGAATTTCTCTATGATACCTTCCTAGCGGCTGGAGAAAATAACAATGCCAAATTGATTGCAGCCTACTTTAACCAAAACGGTATCGATGCACGCTATGTTCACCCAAGAGAAGCTGGAATTGTTGTCACAAGTGAACCTGGAAACGCACGTATCATTCCATCTAGTTATGACAAGATTGAAGGCTTGGCTGATAGCACCGAAGTCCTTGTCATCCCTGGTTTCTTTGGTGTGACTAAGGAAAATCAAATCTGTACTTTTTCACGTGGAGGTTCAGATATCACAGGTTCTATCATTGCAGCAGGTGTTAAGGCTGATCTCTATGAGAACTTTACAGACGTAGATGGTATCTTTGCTGCCCATCCTGGTATTATCCACCAACCACACTCCATTCCTGAATTAACCTACCGTGAAATGCGTGAGTTGGCTTACGCTGGATTTTCAGTTCTTCATGACGAAGCTCTTCTACCCGCTTACCGCGGAAAAATTCCTCTTGTCATCAAGAATACCAACAACCCTGACCACCCAGGAACACGCATTGTTTTAGAACATAGTAGTGATAAATTCCCTGTAGTAGGAATTGCGGGTGACTCAGGATTCGTCAGCATCAACATGTCAAAATACCTCATGAACCGCGAAGTCGGGTTTGGTCGCAAGGTTCTTCAAATCCTTGAGGACCTCAATATCGGTTGGGAACACATGCCTACAGGTATTGACGATCTTTCAATCATCCTCCGCTCTCGTGAATTAACTCCTATCAAAGAAGAAGAAATTCTACGTCAACTCGTTCAAAAGGCTGAAGTGGACCATGCTGAAATCGAACATGACCTTTCCATCATTATGATTGTCGGAGAAAAGATGAAGAGCCATATCGGGGTAACTGCTACTGCAACACGGGCTTTGTCTGAGAATAAAATCAACATCCAGATGATGTCCCAAGGTTCAAGTGAAGTTTCCATCATGTTTGTTGTCAATAAAGAGCAAGAGAAGGCCGCTATCAAGGCTCTCTATCATGCCTTTTTCGATGAAAGTAAGGAAGACTAATCATGGCCCAATCACTCAATCAAGTCATTGACCTCCAAACCACTGGGACATCTTACCTCTCTATCTCTGGAAAAGTTGGAAAATTTTTAGTCGGGGATCAAGCCTTAGAGTTTTATCCTGATGTCAATGTCGAACAATATATCCAAATCCCCTGGTCCAGCATTCAGCAAATCGGAGCCAACGTAAGTGGTCGCAAGATCAGCCGCCACTTTGAAGTCTTCACTGATCAAGGAAAATTTCTCTTTGCTTCAAAAGACTCTGGAGCTATCCTCAAAATCGCTCGGGAAAAATTAGGAAACGACAAGGTCGTGAAACTTCCGACTCTACTACAGACCATTGGACAAAAACTTAAAAATCTATTTGCAAAAAAGTAGAAACTTTAGTATAATCATAGCAACGGATAAGTAGGTTATCTTCTTCTTTCAGAAAGTCTGCGGATGCTGCGAGCAGATAGGAGGGATAGGTGAAATTCTACCGTTAGTAACAATTACATACACAATCAAGTGCACACCTGTGAAGTTGGATGGAACCGTGGCCCTGCCACTCCAACGCTTTGTCAGGTGTGCTTTTTTCACAAAGGAGTTCTTATGTTAGATATCAAACGTATTCGTACAGACTTTGATGCTGTCGCAGAAAAATTGGCTACACGTGGTGTAGATGCTGCTGTCTTAAATGAAATGAAAGAAATCGATGCTAAACGTCGTGACATCTTGGTCAAGGTTGAAACTTTAAAAGCAGAACGTAACACAGTTTCTGCTGAGATTGCCCAAGCTAAACGCAACAAGGAAAATGCAGATGACAAGATTGCTGCCATGCAAACTCTATCTGCTGAAGTCAAAGCCTTGGATGCTGAATTGGCAGAAATCGATGCTAAATTAACAGAATTTACCACTACTCTTCCAAACATCCCTGCTGACAGCGTTCCTGTTGGGGCTGATGAAGATGACAATGTGGAAGTCCGTCGTTGGGGGACTCCACGTGAGTTTGACTTCGAGCCAAAAGCTCACTGGGATCTTGGTGAAGACCTTGGTATCCTTGACTGGGAACGTGGCGGTAAGGTAACAGGAGCTCGTTTCCTCTTCTATAAAGGACTTGGGGCTCGTTTGGAACGTGCTATCTACAATTTCATGTTGGATGAGCATGGTAAAGAAGGCTATACGGAAGTTATCACACCTTACATTGTTAACCATGACTCTATGTTTGGTACTGGTCAATATCCAAAATTCAAGGAAGATACTTTTGAATTGAAAGACACTAATTATGTCCTCATTCCTACAGCCGAAGTGCCTTTGACAAATTACTACCGTGATGAAATCCTTGACGGTAAAGACCTACCAATCTACTTTACCGCTATGAGCCCTTCATTCCGTTCTGAGGCTGGTTCAGCTGGTCGTGATACACGTGGTTTGATTCGTCTACACCAATTCCACAAGGTTGAAATGGTCAAATTTGCCAAACCAGAAGAATCATACGAAGAATTGGAAAAAATGACAGCCAACGCTGAAAATATTCTTCAAAAACTCAACCTTCCATACCGTGTGGTGGCCCTCTCTACTGGGGACATGGGCTTCTCAGCTGCCAAGACTTACGACTTGGAAGTTTGGATTCCAGCCCAAAATACCTATCGTGAAATCTCAAGCTGTTCAAATACAGAAGATTTCCAAGCTCGTCGTGCTCAAATCCGTTACCGTGATGAAGCAGATGGCAAGGTGAAACTCCTTCACACCTTGAATGGTTCTGGACTTGCAGTTGGACGTACAGTGGCTGCCATTCTTGAAAACTACCAAAATGAAGATGGTTCTGTAACTATTCCAGAAGCACTTCGTCCATATATGGGTGGATCTGAAGTTATCAAACCATAAAAAAATAAGGCCTAGCTATTTCTAGCTAGACCTTTTTTCGTAACCAAATCAGATAAGCACCCAAGACAAAGAATAAAATAGTGAGGCAAATAACGGTTTCAGCCAATACCAGATAATCCAGAAATGGAAGTTTCAAAATTCCCTGAGCCATCTTGAGCGAAGTAGCTGTGATAATGGTTGGGAAGGTTAGGGCTGAGAAGGCTGGTTGAAATCCTTGTTTTAAAATATTGGGCAGGCGAGTTAAAACAAAGAAAAAGAAGGACTGAGATGCCAAAATCATGACGATCAAGAGCCAAGTCGGTAGGCTTGCTCCTCCAACTCGAACTAGGGAAGCCAAGAGTAGAGAAAAGGGAGCACAGTAGATTCCTTCCTGTCCAAGCAAGGCCACTGGGAGTGGATCTTTCTTTAAATCCCTATAAATAAGGGGATAGAGATAGAAGGTCAAGACAAAACCAAAACTCAAGGTCGCATAGGCAATCTCGATAATGCCTACCAGAGGATAGGTCAAGGCAGCTACTGCTATCCCCACATAGAGCACCGTCCAGCTAGGAGTCGCATTGACCCTCCGACCCGGACAGGCAAATTTGATGGTGAAAGTAGCAATCAACGCCAAATCCAAGAGAAATGAAAACCACCAGATTCCTTGTGCTACCAAAGGAAGAGCAGGGAATACGCGAAAGACATAGGTCGCTAAAATCATCCCAGCCATGGGAAAGGTGGCCATCCCAGATAAAAGAGGGGGCTTGGTCAATTCTTTCTTGGTTTCTTCCCAATTAAAAAGATGAAGAATCAGAAAGAAAATCCACAAAACTAAACCAGTCAGACTCAATAAATGCGACAGAACAGGCAAAGTATCTGCAATCAGATTTCCTGCACCTGCTAAACCTAATAAACAGCCAGAGAATACTAAGGGGAGCTTTTTCATCCGAGCCTCCAATAATCATGTTATTATTAGTATAGCATAAAAGCGCTTAAAATAGCATAGAAAAATGAAGACTGAGCAATCCAGTCTTCATTTTTTCTTTCTGATTCGAACTAGGCATAAGGTTGTAATTCTGGGTTAATAGGCGTATTGGCTAGATTGTTGGCATAGTTGCAAAGGCTAGCAAGACTAACACCGAGAACCACATCCAAGGCATTTTGTTGCGTGTAGCCAGCTTCTAAAAATTCACTAAGGGCTTCATCTCCTACACGCCCTTTGGTATTGATGACCGCCAAGGTAAACTTAGCTAGGGTGTCCAATTTAGGATCTGTTTCAATCGGAGTGCGGTTGCGAAGGGCTTGGAGAAGATCATCATTCATCTGGATTTGTTTGATTGAAAAAGCAGTATGACCTGCGACGCAGAAAGCACAACCATTGGTTACGGCAGCTGTGATTTGCACTACTTCGCGTTCCACTGGTGTCAGGCTATTGCGACGGTTGATGGCTCCGACAGTTCGGTAGGCTTCAAGCGCGGTAGGAGCGTTGGCCAAGAGACCGATTAGGTTGGGAATATAGCCATTGTTATCTTTTTGTACTGTTTCAAGAACTTCTTTCACTTCTGCTGGTGCTGATTCTACTGTGTGGATGGTAAATGTTGTCATAAGAAACCTCTTTTCATTTTATTGTTATTTAGTCTATCATAGAATTTCCCCCTTGGATAATATATATTTTCAATCGCCTTGATAGGAAATGTCTATGAAATGAAAAAAATCACACTAAAAGTGTGATTGGGTTAGTGTTTAAAATACTTTCTGGTTTCGGAAATAACGACTGGCGACAAGACCAAGAGGGCAATCAAGTTTGGTAAAGCCATCAAGGCGTTGACGATGTCTGCGATAATCCAAACCATATCCAACTCGATAAATCCTCCCAACAAGACCATGACTACAAAGACTACACGATAGAGCCAGATAAAACGAACACCAAAGAGAAACTCAAAACAGCGCTCTCCGTAGTAGTTCCATCCGAGAATCGTCGTAAAGGCAAAGAGTACAAGGAAGATGGTCAAGAGGGCAGGTCCAAAGTGTGAAAAAACTGTTGAAAAGGCTGACTGGGTCAAGGCCACTCCATTCAAATCTCCGCTCCAAACACCAGTTACTAAGATTGTCAGACCTGTAAGAGTACAGATAATCAACGTATCAATAAAGGTTCCTGTCATGGAAATCAAGCCTTGCTCTACTGGTTCATTTGTCTTAGCCGCAGCAGCTGCAATGGGAGCTGAACCAAGACCAGATTCATTAGAAAAGACTCCTCGCGCCACACCATTTTGGATAGCCATCCGAATACTGGCACCTGCAAAACCACCTACCGCAGCTACTGGACTAAAGGCTGAAGTAAAGATGAGTGCAAGTGTGGCTGGAATTTTCTCGATATTAAAGAGAATAACTGTAAGAGTCCCTAAAATATAGACAATAGCCATAAAAGGAACAACTGCTATCGAAACTTTTGATATGGATTTGAGGCCACCAAAGACAGCAATCCCTACAAAAATGGATAAAATCAGAGCTGTGATAGCTGGATTAACTTGGGCTGTATTTTGAATGGATTCTGTAATCGAATTGACTTGGGTAAAGGTACCAATCCCTAGAAGGGCCACCAATACACCCGCTAGGGCAAAGAAGATAGCAAGTGGACGCCACTTTTCTCCCATCCCCAAAAGGATGTAGTGCATGGGGCCTCCAGCTACAGCTCCATTTGCATCCTTAGTACGGTATTTGATGGCCAGTAAGCCTTCGGCATACTTGGTCGCCATCCCAAAGAAGGCCGCCATCCACATCCAAAAGAGGGCACCTGGTCCCCCAACCTTAATGGCTGTCGCAACTCCGATGATATTTCCCGTACCAACGGTGGCAGCTAGAGCTGTACAAAGAGCTGCAAAGCTCGACACATCGCCATGTCCCTTGTCCTTGGTAAAAATCAACTGAAAGGCCTTAGGGAGACGAGCCACCTGCAAAAGCCCTAGTCGGATGGTCAGATAAATTCCCGTTCCGACCAATAAGATTAAGAGGGGAGGTCCCCAAACGAAAGCATCAAGCGCTTTTAGCAATTCTAACATGTCCTACTCCTATCTTTCAACCCCAAAAGAAAGAGCACATGCAAGATACATGTACTCTGGAATGCTTAGATAAATGCTAAAAAGCGGTCTATCCTAGCTCTGTCCTTTTACCTGAGAGTTTGAGCAGTTGCCTGCCTTGCCCCTTCGGTGCCTTTACGGTCTCTCCAGAGTTCCGTCCATTTACAGTCATGGAAAACAAACCTTTCTCCACTTCTATTAAACTTCATTCGGTGTTGGTATTTAATTTTTTATTATTTTACAAGAAAAGTTAGTTTTTGTCAATATATTATTTGAAAAAAGATGGATTTTCACTTCTTTTTCAAAAAAAGAGAAGTACTCTTTTTTAACCTTTAAAGGTCACAATGGTTGCGCCACTACCGCCAGCATTTTGTGGAGCATAGCCGAAAGTTTTAACATGCTTGTTTCTTTGTAGGTATTTGGTGACACCCTCACGGATGACTCCCGTTCCGATACCATGGATGATGTCGACTTGCGCCATGTTATTGAGCAGAGCTTGGTCGATAAAGGCATCTAGCTCATTCATGGCCTCTTCGTACCGTTTGCCTCGGAGATCCAGTCTCGCTTGCGGACCACGACCAGAAGCACGTTTGACGACATTGACTTGTTTTTTCTTGACTGGGGCTTCTTGTTGGGCCTGAACAAGGTCAAATTCTTTCTCTTCCAAGGTCATCTTGATCAAGCCAACTTGGGCTTCCCAGCGGCCGTCCTTAAGCTGATCGGTCAAGGTTCCTCTTTGACCATAACTGAGAACCACGATATCATCTCCCACCTTCGGAGCTCGTTTTTTCTTGGCTTTTTGAAGGACCTTGTTTTTAGACAAGTCGACTTTTTCAGGGGCTAGTTTTTTCAGCTCAGCCTTGGCTTCAATGATTTCGTGGGGTTTGAGTTGAGACTTACTGTGGAGGTTTTTCAGGATTTGGTCACTCTCACTTAGCGCTAGTTCCACAATCTCTGCAGCTTGTTCACGCGCCTTGTTAAGCTCAGTTTCCTTTTCACGATTGAGCTCGTTGTAAAGTTTTTTGAGTGCTCGGTTCATCTTGAGGTTTTCTTGCTCCACCTCTCGGATATTGTCCAAGCGTTTGCGGCTTTCCAATGTCTGCTCTTCCAATTGCTCAATGATGCGGTTGACGTCATTATCTTGGTTGACCTGCTGACTGGCATCCCCGACGATGACATCTGACAGTCCTAGGCGTTTGGCAATTTCAAAGGCATTGCTTCGACCAGGAACGCCCTGCATAAAGCGATAGGTCGGACGCAGACTGGCTGTATCAAACTCCATGCTGGCATTTTGCACAAAGGCTGTCTCAATACCGTAGGCCTTGAGTTCTGGATAGTGGGTCGTCGCCATGGTCTTAACCTGACGTAGACGAAGATCCTCCAGAATAGCCATAGCAAGGGCGGCTCCCTCTTGAGGATCTGTACCAGCCCCCAACTCATCCAAGAGTAAGAGTGAATGTTGGTTGACCTTGCCAAGAATATCTACGATATTGGTCATGTGACTGGAGAAGGTAGACAAGCTTTGCTCGATAGACTGCTCATCTCCAATATCTGCGAAGATTTCTTCGAAAATACCGACACGGCTCCCCTTATCAGCTAAAATGGGCAAGCCTGACTGGGCCATGAGTTGAGTCAAGCCCAGAGTTTTGAGCATGATGGTCTTCCCACCAGTATTGGGACCTGTAATGACAATGGCCGTTAATTCCTTACCAAAGTGTACATCGTTTGCGACAGCATTTTTGACCAAAGGATGGCGAACATGAAGGAGTTGAATCTCTTTATTCTCTGAAAGTTGAGGAACAACTGCTTGTCTTTCTTGGATGAAACGCACCTTGGCACGAATCAGATCCAGATGGCCGATAATCCAAGCGTCATTAGCAATCTCAGCAGCATGAGGACGAACCCGTTCCGATAGTTCTTGCAAGATGCGAATCATCTCATAACGCTCATCTGCTCGCAGACTAGCGATTTCTTCGCTCAGTTTCACGACCTCACGTGGCTCGATATAGACTGTGTTTCCACTAGCAGAGATGTCATGAACAACACCTGCAATCTTATTGCGATAGGTGTTCTTGACTGGTAAGACTTGACGACCATTTCTGCTAGCAATTATCCCTTCGGTCAACATCTGCGCTTTTTGCTTGAGCAAGTCTTGCAAGACATCTCGGACCTGACTCTCGCTATCATGAATTTTTCGACGAATGCGTGCTAGTTCTTCGCTGGCGAAATTCTCGATAAATCCTGCGTCATTTAGGGCTTGGAGACTCCCTTGCAAGTGTGGAAAATCATGCAGTTTTTCAAACCATCTCGCCAACTGCTCCAAGCGTACATTTTCAAGATTGGCATAAAAACTTTGCAACTCTCTGCTAGCAAGTAAGACCCGTTTGAGGAGTAGAAATTCCTCGATATTGAGGTCCGCCCCCATCTCCAGACGCTTGCAAACAGCTGATATCTCACGCGTCGCTAGGATGGTAAAGTGAGGTTGCTCCACAAATAGGGCTTGCATTTCCTCCATCTCTGTAAAGGCTTGTTTAATCTTATCCGCCTTGGCAGTTGGAGCTAAGCCTTTTAACTCCTCTAGTCCTTGTTCTGTCAAAAGATGCGGTTCAAACAAGGCTTTGATTTTATTAAATTCTAAGGTTTCTAGTATTTTTGTATTCATATTCTTTCCTTGTATGCTAGTTTACAAGATCATAGCAACTAGAGGTTTTGACCTAGTCCTCCAATCTGTAAACAAAGGGCTAGGAAAAATCCCGCCCTTTTTATCCGATTAAATTTGTCACCCAGAGTTGTTTGATAAAGTTTGTCGTAAAAGGGACACTTTGGATGATGTTTTTGGCTACTATACTTTTTTCGAGTGAATTTTGAATGACTGCTAGAGGCACTGTTGCGAGAATGGTCAGAGCCATTTGCAAGACAAATAAGGTTACTAATAGCGACAAAAGGCCTGCTCCGATACGCAACCATTTGACATCGAGCTTTTTAGTTGGAATCAAGTGTAGGAACAAACCGATAAAACGTCCGATACTGTAGCAAATCCCAAAAACTAGAAGATAGGCTAGACCTGCATAAAAGACCTTGTCTAGATGAAACAGCTGGTCTGAAGGGAAGAAAAAGGTGCCCTGTCCTTCCTGAGGATTGGCATAAGGGACAAGTAAGTGGAAGTGATCTCCCAATGATTTATAAAACTGTCCCGCAACAAAGGCTGAAATCACTGCAACGAGGAAATAATAAACTTGCAGGACCAAACCTCTACGGTAGCCGATGTAAAAGCCCCAAGCCAGAACCAATAAGAGTAGGATTGAAATCATAGGGAATCCTCAATCTTGCTCTGTTCTTGTTTGACAGCAATCAACTTGTGGCGGAGTTCTAACAACTCTTGCTCCTTGTCATCAAATTCAATCTCACGGTTGAGTTGTGTAGATAGACAATTGACCGCCAAAAGAAGCGCAATGGTTTCATCATCCGCCCCAGGCATTTGTTCTTTAATTGCTTGGTATTTTTCAGTCGCAACCTTGGCAATTTCCTCCATAAAGAGGTTGTCATGCTCGGTTGTCAAGGTTAATGTCTTTTTCCCGAATGTAAACTTATATCGATTTAGATTTGCCATAAAATTCACCTCACGATATTATACCAAATTTCGCTAACTTTGTCAGTTTTTACCAATTCTCCTGCTTTTGTGGTACAATAGAGACTATGGCAAGTATCACACTCACACCAAGTGAACAGGAAATTCAGAGCTTTTTAAGTCAGTATCAGAAGGCTCTCAGTCCTAGTAAAAATCCTTATATTCGCTATTTTTTGAGACTGCCTCAGGCAACGGTTTCCATCTATACTTCTGGAAAAGTCCTCCTGCAGGGCGAAGCTGCTGAGCAATACGCCAGTTTCTTTGGCTATAAGGTTCAACAAGAAAACAGTGGACAAGATTTCCCTATGATTGGGACCGATGAGGTGGGGAATGGTTCCTACTTTGGTGGGCTGGCTGTCGTGGCTTCCTTTGTGACACCGGACCAGCATGACTTCTTGCGAAAACTCGGCGTAGGGGATTCAAAAACCTTGACTGACCAAAAGATTCGTCAGATTGCCCCTATCCTCAAGGAAAAAATCCAGCATCAAGCACTCCTCCTTTCACCGAGCAAGTACAACGAAGTTATCGGAGAGCGTTACAATGCTGTTTCTGTAAAGGTTGCCCTTCACAATCAGGCTATCTTTCTCCTCCTTCAAAAAGGAGTCCAGCCAGAAAAAATCGTGATTGATGCTTTTACAAGTCCTAAAAACTATGACAAGTACTTGGCGCAAGAAGCCAACCGTTTTCCAAACAAGATCACTTTGGAAGAAAAAGCCGAGGGCAAATACCTGGCTGTTGCAGTTAGCTCCATCATCGCGCGGGATCTCTTCCTCGAAAACTTGGAAAATCTTGGACGAGAACTGGGCTACCAACTGCCGAGCGGCGCTGGAACTGCATCTGATAAGGTTGCAAGCAAAATCCTGCAAGCCTATGGTATGAAGGGACTTCATTTCTGTGCCAAACTGCATTTTAAAAACACTGAAAAAGCAAAAAACTTCTACAGAGGTAAACCATGAACTATTTAAAATCATTTATAAAAGAATGGGGAGTCATCTTCCTGATTATCGCACTGGTAGGCCTTAGCCGCATCTTCCTTTGGAGCAATGTCCGTGTAGAAGGACACTCGATGGACCCTACCCTAGCCGATGGAGAAGTTCTCTTCGTTGTTAAACACCTCCCAATTGACCGCTTCGACATCGTGGTTGCGCATGAGGAAGACGGAAATAAAGACATTGTCAAAAGGGTTATCGGTATGCCTGGTGATACCATCCGCTACGAAAATGACAAACTCTTTATCAACGGTGAAGAAACGAATGAACCTTACCTAGCTGAGTACCTCAACTTGTTCAAAACAGAAAAGTTGCAAAACACCTATACTGGAAAAGGATTTGAAGGCAATAAGGGAGTTTACTTTAGAGAACTTGCTCAAAAGGCACAGGCTTTTACAGTTGATGTCAATTCCAATACCAGCTTCAGCTTTACTGTCCCTCAAGGTGAGTACCTTCTCCTTGGTGACGATCGTCTAGTCTCTAGCGACAGCCGCCATGTCGGTACCTTCAAGGCCAGTGATATCAAGGGCGAAGCAAAATTCCGTTTCTGGCCACTTAACCGTATCGGAACTTTTTAAGATAAGGAAGAGGCCGAGAATGCTAAGTCTCAGCCTCTTTTTCTATTGCGAGAAGAAGACCTTTTAGTCTCCTAGCTTGTTGAAAGAAGCTAAGGGGAGGGGCCAATTCTCATGAACTCATGTAAAGGAAACCTATGGAAGTTTATTTTTCAGGCACTATTGAACGGATTATTTTTGAAAATCCCAGTAATTTTTATCGCATTCTCCTCCTAGATATCGAAGAGACCAATGCGGAGGACTTTGACGATTTTGAAATCATCGTTACAGGAACTATGGCGGATGTGATTGAGGGTGAAGACTACACTTTTTGGGGACAAATCGTTCAGCACTCCAAGTATGGGGAACAGCTTCAGATCAGCCGTTATGAACGCGCAAAACCAACTAAGAATGGACTAGTCAAATACTTTTCTAGTAGCCATTTCAAGGGGATTGGTCTCAAAACGGCCCAAAAAATCGTTGATAGCTATGGTGAAAATACCATTGACGAAATTCTGGAACATCCTGAAAAGCTGGAAAGTATTGCTGGACTCTCTGCCAAAAACCGTGAGGCTTTTGTTTCCACCCTTCGTCTCAACTATGGGACAGAAATGGTCTTGGCTAAACTTGCCAACTACGGCATTCCCAATAAACTGGCCTTTCAGATTCAAGACTTTTACAAGGAAGAAACCCTTGATGTTGTCGAAAACTATCCCTACCAGCTGGTCGAGGATATCAAAGGATTAGGTTTTACCATTGCTGACCAATTGGCTGCCGAACTAGGCATCGAAAGTCAAGCTCCTGAACGCTTCCGTGCTGGCCTTGTCCACAGTCTTTTTCAGGGATGTATGGATACAGGCGATACCTATATGGAAGCCCGAGATTTGCTGGAACAAACCCTGACTCTCCTAGAGTCTTCCCGTCCCGTGGAACTCGATCCCAGCCAAGTTGCTCAGGAATTGTCTCATTTGATTGAAGAAGACAAGGTTCAGCAGATTGATACCAAAATCTTTGATAACAGCCTCTTTTTCGCTGAAGAAGGCATTCGCAGTCACTTGGTTCGTATCCTTGAAAAAGAAAAGCAGAAAAATCAGGATTTGGAAACCATTCACAAGCATATCTCTACTGTCGAGCAAGAACTGGGGATTCAGTACGATGACATTCAAAAGCAAGCTATCTGCGACGCTATCCAGAACAAGGTCTTTATCCTAACAGGTGGACCTGGTACTGGTAAAACGACTGTTATCAATGGGATTATTGCTGTTTATGCCCTCTTAGAAGGGCTTGATCTCAGGAAAAAAAGCAACTTACCTATCCTTCTTGCTGCTCCAACTGGTCGAGCGGCTCGGCGCATGAATGAATTGACAGGATTGCCAAGTGCTACTATACACCGTCATTTGGGAATGACGGGAGACGATGATACCAGCCATCTAGATGATTATCTGGATGCCGATTTCATCATCGTGGATGAGTTTTCTATGGTGGACACTTGGCTAGCCAACCAACTCTTCTCCAATATCTCCTCTAACAGTAAAATCCTCATCGTGGGGGATAGCGACCAATTGCCTTCTGTTAGTCCCGGACAAGTCCTTGCAGACCTGCTCCAGATACCCCTGATTCCGCAGACTCGCTTGGAACGGATTTACCGTCAGAGCGAAGAATCAACTATCGTTACCTTGGCGAGTCAGATTCGACAAGGCATCTTGCCAGCCGACTTTACCCAGAAAAAACCTGACCGTTCCTACTTTGAAATTGCTAGTGGCCATATCCCAGCTACCATTGAGAAAATTCTTGGTGCTGCCCTCAGAAGTGGCATTCTGGCTCGTGATATTCAGGTGCTTGCGCCTATGTATCGAGGAACTGCTGGTATTGACGCCATTAACCAACTCATGCAAGACCTGCTCAATCCTCAGCAAAAGGGGCAAGTTAGCTTTGAAGCAACTCAGTGTCACTATCGAACAGGGGACAAGGTTATTCACCTAGTCAACGACGCTGAAGTTAATGTCTTTAACGGAGACCTAGGCTACATCACAGACCTGATTCCTGGAAAATACACCGAGTCCAAACAAGACGAGATTGTCATTGATTTTGATGGAAATGAAGTCATCTACCCACGTAACGAATGGTACAAAATTCGACTAGCCTATGCTATGAGCATTCATAAGTCTCAGGGAAGTGAGTTTCCTGTTGTCATCATGCCCATCACCAGTGCTAGCAAGCGCATGCTGGAGCGAAATCTCATCTACACAGCCATTACACGAGCCAAGAGCAAGCTCATCCTTCTTGGTGAATTACAGGCCTTTGACTATGCAGTCAAGCATATCGGGACTGCCCGCAAGACCTATCTGATTGAGCGTTTCAGTGATTTAATTGAAACTAATATTGAAGAAAGTAAACAAACCTTCTCTGAAACTGCCACATCAAGTGACTCTGAACAATCCTACATCCTCACCGAAGAAAACTGGTCTAGCATCCCAGCCATGATCGGGATTACAGATGCAGACTTAAAAGAGATTTTTGGAAAATAGACAAGCAGAAAGCCCACCTAGTCAGGTGGGCTTTTTCTCTTTTAAGATTATTTAACTGTTGCAGTGCTTGTAATCAATTCAACAGCTTTTTTGATAGTGATATCGTGTTTCAACATGTCAGCTGAAAGCAAGTTTTGTACTTGTGCAACTTCCATGTTGTAGTCTGCTGCCAATTGCTCGATTTCTTTTTGGATTTCTTCTTCTGAAGCATCAAATCCTTCAGCTTTGGCAACTGCTTCGATAACAAGGTTAGTCTTAGTACGTGACTCAGCTTCTGCTTCGTATTGTTTGTGAAGGTCTTCTTGAGTAGTTCCAGTGATTTGGAAGTACATGTCAGGGTTGATACCTTGACGTTGCAAGTTTCCAAGGAATTCATTTACTGAACGGTGAACTTCTTCGTGAATCATTTCTTCTGGAAGTTCTACGATTTCAGCGTTTTCTACAGCTTTATCAATTGCTGCGCCTTCAACGGCATCTTTGTATGCTTCTTCTTTCGCAGCAGTCAATTCTTTGCGGTATTTTTCTTTCAATTCGTCAAGAGTTTCAACTTCTTCGTCGATGTCTTTTGCAAGTTCATCGTCAAGAGCTGGAACTTCTTTAGCTTTTACTTCGTGGATAGTTGTTACGAATTTAGCTTCTTTACCTGCAAGGTCTTCTGCTTGGTAGTCTTCTGGGAATGTTACGATAACATCAACAGTTTCACCAGCTGAGTGTCCAACCAATTGGTCTTCGAAACCAGGGATGAATTGACCTGAACCAAGTCCAAGTGAGAAGTTTTCACCTTTTCCACCGTCAAATTCAACACCGTCGATAGAACCAACGAAGTCGATGACAACAGTGTCGCCGTTTTCAGCAGCAGCTTCTTTGATAACCAATTCAGCCAAGTTGTTGCGTTCGCGTTCGATACGCTCTTCAACGTCAGCGTCAGTTACTTCTTTTTCTACATCTACTGATACTTCAAGGTTTTTGTAGTCACCCAATTTTACTTCAGGTTTTGTAACAACTTCAGCAGTGATAACCCAGTCTTGACCTTTTTCCATTGAAGTTACGTCAATTTTTGGTTGAGCAACTACTTCAAGACCAGCTTCTTTTACAGCTGCTTCATAAGCGTTTGGCAAAAGAGCGTTCATAACGTCTTGGTAAAGTGACTCTTCACCAAATTTTTTGTCGAAGATAGGACGTGGAAGGTGACCTTTACGGAAACCTGGAACATTAAGAGATTTCTTCACTGAGTTGAAGACACGATCCAATTCTGGTTTGATTTGGTCTTGAGAGATAGTGAAAGTCAAGACACCACGGTTTGTTTCTTTGTTTTCAAATGATACAGACATTCTGTCATTTCTCCTTAAAATTTTTAATACAGTCCATTATACCATATAATAGCGACTTTTTTCAAGTAATGAATGCGCTTTTCAATAGTGCTAGAGGTACTTGCTCGCTTCCCTGATACTAAGTTCAGACATTCTTTTCTTATTTTTTTCAATAAAACGTGCTACCCATTCGGGATTGGTTTTAGAGTAGTCTCTTAGAGCCCAGCCGATGGCTTTGTTGATAAAAAATTCGGTCTGGTCCAGATTATTGAGCAGGACCTTTTCCATTAGTTGAACATCCGTCTTCTCTTTTCTTAACAACTGGTGGTCAATAGCGACTCGCCTCAGCCAGATATTGTCTGATAGGCTCCATTGGAGGATGATTTCTCCCAGTTCTGGCTTGTCATATACCAAACTTCCTACTACTCGGTCTAGGATATCTACTGTGTCCCACCAGGATTTGGTTACGACTAGACGCTCAAGCTTAGGCAAATCGTCCTTCGTTAGATATGACTGCATAGCTTTCAAATAGTTGGCAGCCACATACTGGTATTCTCTAGCATCCTTTTCCCAGCAAGTGTCTACAAAATCCCAATCGATGAGCTTTGTTTTTTTCGCACTTGGAAAGTATTTTTTATAAAGGGCATTTCTTTCAGGACCTGCAATGCCTAGAAAGGGAAATTGATGGCGCATATAGGCTTCCATTGGGCCTGCTTTCTCAGGGTCTTTTCCCGCTTCTAGCTCCACAAGTAAATCTGTAAGATTCATCTAAAAATCCTCCTGCCCTACCAAGTGGTGCTGAAAGGCATAGACTGCAGCCTGAGTGCGATCGCTGACCTCAAGCTTGGCTAGGATGTTGGATACATGGGTCTTGACCGTCTTAAGAGAGATGAAGAGTTCATCTGCAATGCGCTGATTTTCATAGCCCTTGGCGATGAGTTGAAGCACGTCTCGCTCACGTGCAGTCAGTTCTTCATGAAGCTCGATATGATTGCGGTGGTATTCGACCTTTTTGCTGACCTCTTGTTCAATAGCAAGTTCTCCAGCAGCTACCTTGCGAACGGCATGGAGCAGTTCGTCTGCACTTGAAGTCTTGAGCATATAGCCTTTAGCACCCGCGTTCAAGACCGGCATGATTTTTTCATTGTCTAGGTAAGAGGTCACAATCAAAATCTTGGCTTCAGGCCATTCTTTGAGAATAGCCAAGGTAGCATCAATTCCATTCATCTCAGGCATGACAATATCCATTACAATGACATCTGGACGCAATCCCAAGGCTAAGTCAATACCTTGAGATCCATTGGCTGCCTCGCCCACAACTTCCACATCGTCTTGGAGATCAAAATAGCTTTTCAAACCCAATCGGACCATTTCATGGTCATCTACCAGTAAAATTTTCATCTCTACTCCTTTATGATTCCTTATCTAACAGGGGAATACGGATATCCACCGCCAGTCCTTGTTTGGGAGCTGTCAAGAGTTGAACCGTTCCTGCCATATCTTCGACTCGCTCCTTGATATTTCGCAGTCCATAACTCAAGTCGTCTAAACTCCCCAACTGGAAACCAATACCATTGTCCACCACCTTCAGCTGCAATTCAACATCTGTCTGATAGAGGTAGACATCTAGGCAAGATGCCTGGGCATGGCGGAGGGTATTGCTGATCAACTCCTGCAAAATACGGAAGATATGTTCTTCAATCTTCTTGGGCAATTTAGACACATTCTGCTTGAGACTAACCTTGAGATCACTCTTGTCCTCAAGCTCTTTTAAGAGGATTTGAATCCCTTCAACCAGACTCTTCTGCTCTAGTTCAACTGGTCGCAAATGCAAGAGCAAGACCCGCAAATCCTTCTGGGCGGTTTCTAAAATAGCTGTGATACTCTGCAACTGGGTCTGCATCTTTTCTCTGTCCAGTTTCAAAGCCTGCTGGCTGACACCTGATAAAATCATGTGGGCCGCAAACAACTCCTGACTGACCGTATCGTGCAAATCCCGAGCAATCCTCTTACGTTCTTTCTCGATGATTTCCTCTTCCTGAGCAAGGCTGTGATTTTCAGCTTTTTGAAGCGCTTCTGTCAAAAGGTTAAGTTTACCTGACAAGGACTTGAAACTGGCATCCAAATCTGGATCTGCAATCTGAACCACTTCTTGCCCTGCCAACAAACGCTTGAGATTAGCCTGCATTTTTCTTAGAGAAAGCTCTTCAACACCTCTCCAAAACAGGACTAAGAGAAAGGTCATGGACATGCTGAATACCAACAACAAAAAGACAAATTTTTCTGTTTTTTCGATATCGTGCAAGAAAATAGACCAGTCAAAGTCAAGGATTTCCAGCAAGCTGTGGGAGAAAAATAAGACAAACAGGATGGAGGTGAGAGCAATGATTACATAATCTTGTTTTTTCATCCTCTGACCACCTCCACATCTCCAATCATAGTGGTCAAGAAAATCTTGACACTCTTGTTACTCTTAAGATAGTCTCTTGTTTCTTGATGATAGTGTTCATTGCGGAGGGCTCGCTTGGGCTGGTTAAAGAAAGTCAAATCACCATAGAGACAGTTAACGCTGAGACTGACTTCCACATCTACAGGTACAATGATTTTGGTCGTTCCTACCATCTTTCTGAGAATAATGACATTGTCATGATTGGTTAGAATGACCCTCTCTAGATGAATTGTATCCTTGCCCATGAGACGAAAGAGATTGATATCATCAAACTGGCAAGTCTGGTAGCTTGAAAAATGATGAAGATTTCCAAACCAACGATTTTTCTCCTTCTTAACCGTAACCACCTCTTCAAAAACCAAATTGGTCTGCTCTTTTTCTTGGTTCATCATCGGATAAAGTAGAAAGAGGCTATAGATAACCGCAACAAAAATAGCTAGAATCACAAAAGGATTGAGCATGACGATGAAAAAGAAGAGAATGGTTGCCACCACTAAAAGAAGATTATTGCCCTCTTTACCAGTGTAATAGCGAATCAAAAGCAAAAAGAGGAATAGAATCAGCAGAAAACGCGAAAAATGCTCTGATACCATCAAAATCAGAGCTCCTGTCAAAAGACAGGCTTCGATAAATAAAAAGATTTTAAATTTTCTCATAGGTTCATCCTCTCCCCTCTATTTTATCACAATTCAAAAAAGTCACCTCAGTCTGAAGATGGAAAAAAAGGCGGTGGTTACGCCTTTTTCATCTGATCCTTTGCTTCTTTTAATTTTCCATAAAGAAGATAGTCTACTTTTTGCAAATCTGCTATGGCTGCACAATTAAGAGCACACATGATTAAGCGTAAATCCGCTTTCCAGCCTTGGACAATGCCAATCACTTCTTCAACTGTGTAGGTTTCAACCAATTCCAGAACTGTTCGAGACAGTCCCACAGCCTTGGCACCAAAGACCAAGCACTTAATCATATCCAGCGGATTCCGAACGCCACCACTGACCAAGAGTTCAACCTTGTCTTTCCAGTCTTGGGCATTGAGAAGGGCTTGCATGGTAGACTGGCCCCATTGATTGAGGTAATCACGTTGACCACTGCGACGGTTTTCGATATAAGCAAAGCTGGTGCCACCACGACCTGACAGGTCAAAGGTTCGAACGCCCAATTCATAGGCTCTCTCGATGGTCTTCACATCCATTCCAAAGCCCACTTCCTTGAGGACAATCGGAACAGGGATTTGCTTGCTATAGTCTGCTAGATGCGATTGCCAGCTTCTGAACCTTCTTTCTCCCTCTGGCATGAGTAATTCCTGCATAACATTGACATGCACTTGCAATAGAAGGGGATCCATCTCTCTTACAGTCTGAAGTCCTAACTCGACAGACTTGTCCAATCCAATATTGGTTCCAAGAAGGAGATTTGGATGACTAGCCTTGACAGAAAAAGAGTCATCTGTTAGATCTTTGAGTGCTGCGCTATAAGAACCCGTTACAAATAAAATACCACAGGCTTCCGCCACTTGAGCCAGCTTTTGATTGATTTCTCTTCCCTTATTACTTCCACCCGTCATGGCATTGATATAAAAAGGAAAGTCCCACTTTCGACCAGCAAATTCTGTCGAAAGATCGATTTCATCCAGGTCGTAAAGAGGTAAGGAAGAATGAATCAACTCCACCTCATCAAAGCTATTATAGGAACTTTTCTGCTCAAGGGCATAGCGGATGTGCTCGTCCTTACGATTTGTCGTCATGTCCTATCCTTTCTTGGTATAAGAGCTCAATCCCCAGATCGGCCCAGCGATTTTTTAGGGTTTCAGTTGATTGCACATCAAAGCTCAAGGCAATGCCACAGTCACCACCACCAGCCCCACTACTCTTGGCAACAGCCTGCAAATCTTGACTGGCTTCTTTCAACTGTCTCAGCGAAGGTGTGTAAATATCTGAGCTCAAACCTTCTAAAAGCTGGCTGGCTGTTTCCACCTGCTCGATAATTTTTTCTGCATTCCCCTGCTCCAGGGCTTCTACCAAAGCAGATACCGTTGCTTTTGAGGAAGTTAAAAATTTCTGGCCTATGTTTTGCTTGATTTGCTTAACCATTTGACTCGATACGGCCACTTGCTTGGTCCATCCCACTAGGAAATCACATTCTAGGCCCGGTTGCACTTGTGAGATAGAAAAGCCCCAATCACGCTCCAAAACTGTTGCCAAGCTTTCTTCTTCCAACCAAGTAGCCACCTTTTGGCGATCAAAAGACTGGTAGAGAATCAAATCCTCTGAAACGATACAGGCAAGGTCTCCCATAGAACCATTGTCGCCTCGCTTGAGCAAGACCGCGCTTGCCAGCTTGAACAAGAGTTCCGAATCAACCGTAATATCATATAGAGCCAGCAGAGCCTTGATCACCAAGACAACGACGCTACCACTAGAACCCAGACCAAACTTTTTGCCTTCCCGTTCCATTTTTCCACGGATTTCCAAGGAAAAAGGTCGCAAAGTCTGACCACGATTGGCGAGGAAGTCATTCAGCAAAGCAATTGTTTCTTGAATCAAGCTGTAATCAGGATTGGGCGTCAAGTCCACTGCGAAATCAAACAGATCTGAGTAGATACAATAGTTCTCAGAAAAAGCAATCTCAGCCTTCATATAGATGGGGATGGCCTTTATCAAGGCTAACTGCCCTGGCTCTAGAATAGCATACTCACCTACCCAATAGAGTTTCCCGCAAGTTTTAACAGCAATCATCTTGGCTCAAATCCTTTGTTTTTGACACAATCAGGCGGTAACGTTGACCGAAGATTTCTGATAGATGATCCAAATCTTTCTCTTGACAGAGGACCTTGACATTGGGACCGGCATCCATGGTAAAGTAACAGGCTTCACCTTGCTCACGAAGCTGGCGAACAAAGTCCATGGCTTCATAGGAAGCATCCGTTAGATAAGAAAAGGCTGGACTAGCAGTCTTGGTCGTAGCGTGCATGGCTAAGGCATTTTTCTCCGTTAATTCCCCAACCTTTGCAAAGTTATTCTCTTTGAGATAAAGCAGCATATCTTGATAATCTTTCTCAGACTGGCGCACCCAGTCGTCAAAAGTCGTCGAGGTTTCCACACAGAGTTTCATCCCATCACGGCTAGAAATTGGTTTTTTCTTATCCTCTAGCACCAACATAATCATAGCTAGTTTCAAGTCTGTCTCTACAGGGTAGATTTTCCCACTATCCTTGTCCCAAGCACCGAGTGGTCCATAAAAACTGCGAGAGGATGAACCTGAAGCAAACTTAGCCTCCTGCGCCAACTGACTCCGATTCAAACCAAGCTGGAAATAAGCATTGCAGGCCTTGACCAAGGCGGACAAACCACTGGAACTGGAAGACAGACCCGCCGCGGTCGGCATGTTGTTTTGGGTATCGATACGGACAAAACCCTCACCTTCTGGACGGTAGCGGTCGATAATCTTGCTCATCTTGGCATGCTCCGCCTCATTTTGGAGCTGACCATTGATATAAAAGGCATCCGCCGTCGCATGGGCTGGTAGAGGCGACAAGGTCGTCTCTGTATACATATTTTCCAAAGTCAGAGAGATACTGCTAGTAGCAGGAACCATCTCTTTCTCTTTTTTCTTTCCCCAGTATTTGATAATGGCAATATTTGCGTAGGAACGTACTGTTACAGGCTTTCGATCCATGTCTGAACAGCTCCTTTCTCTTCTAATCGTTTTGCTAGTTCTTGTGCTTGATCCAGATTGGCTACCAAGGCAATGATACAACCTCCTAGGCCACCACCACTCATCTTGGCACCCAGAGCACCGTCGCTCAGAGCCGTTTCAACAAGGGAGTCTGCCTCAGGGCTGCTGACACCAATTTCTTTTAAATGTAGATGCGCTTGACTGAGGATTTGTCCCAGTCTTTCAGCATCTTTTCGTCTAATCGCATCTTCTGCCTGCTGGGTCAATTCTCCCAAGGCATGCAAAAACGGTAGGGCATCCTTCCCCATACTTTGAACCACTTGGATGGCTTCACGAGTGTGGCCATACACACCTGTATCAGCAATCACCAAATAGGCAGATAGATTCATCTCAAGCTCTGTAAATCCAAGGTTCTTGATAAAGCGAATGGGTTGGTCACTGAGACAGGTCTTGGCATCCAAACCGCTTGGATTCATATGGGCAATCATCTCAGCCCGATTGACCAAGATTTCTAGCACATCGTGAGGCAGGTCGGCTTGGTAGTAGTCAAATACCGCACGAATGGCCGCTATGCTGATAGCCGCTGACGAACCCATCCCCCGTTTTTCAGGGATAGCCGAGTCAATCACACATCGAATGCAGGCTTCTTTGATATCCAAATACTCCAGCGAGGCATAAACCGCCATGGACAAGGTATCCTCCTCATAAAGACGCCATGGACTTTCAGCAGGGACCACCTTACAGGTCACCTCCACCTCTATGAGAGGCAAGGAAATGGCAGGATAGCCGTATACAACAGCGTGCTCTCCTATTAAAATAATCTTACTATGTGCCTGACCGACACCAACTTTTTTTGTCATTTTTTCCTTTTACTAGACGAAAAAACCGTCTCATTTTTCATACAAGTATTTATTCTTTCCTATCTATTTTATTATATTTTCACAAAAAAAGCGATTGTTTCCTTCACAATCGCCTCTTTCATTATTGAACCCATTCGCCATTATAGTTGACGTAGTAGCCATCTACAGTGGTATTCACTGCTAAAGCACCTGAGCTATAAGCATAGTACCATTTGCCATTGACTTGGAACCAACCTGTCTTCATATCTCCATTACTTGCATTGAGGTAGTACCAAGTTGAGCCGTCTTGAAGCCAGCCGGTTGCCATAGTTCCTGATGAACGGAGATAGTACCACTTGTTACCAACATAAGCCCAACCTGTCTTCATATCACCATTTTGAGCATCTAGATAATACCAAGATGAGCCTACCTGATACCAGCCAGTCGCCATTGCTCCTGATGAACGAAGGTAGTACCACTTATTGCCAAGTTGCTGCCAACCAGTTTGCATGATGCCAGTTGTTGGATCTAAGTAGTACCATGGAGCAGGTTTGCTTCTATCAATGCCAAAAGTAACATGGAAATCTTGAGTCCAACCCTTAGCAACTTCACCAATTGGTAGTGGATTGTAAGAATCATCGCCAGAAATTCCTAGCTTATTTAAATAATACCAATTGCCGTCTTCATAAGTCCAGCCTGTCTTTACAGCATAATTACTATCAAAATAATAAGTTCTCTTTTCAGCAGATAGAGGATATTGTTCACCGTATACTTTTCCTGTATTTTCAGACGTTTTTGCCTCTAGTACTTGTTTATCTGTTTGTTCTAGCAAAGCACCATCTGAGCTAAAATAATACCATTTTTGTTGAAGGCCGATTTCATTAACTGGTTGGTTATCTAATAAATCATCACGATAACCTGTTCCAGGAATTTCTAAGTATTGCCATCCAACTACCATTTCTCCTTTATCACCAAAATAGTAAGTTTTGCCATCTATTTTATGCCAATAGATTGCTTTATGATCATCTTTTACATAATATTTTCTATTATCCTTATCAACAAATTGACCACCTGTGGTATCCGCAAATACAGTATTTGTAGCTAGCAAACCAAAGAAAAATGTTGCTAGTGCGACTTGCATCATTTTTTTCAAAAGCTTCATTTGTATGTCCTCCAAGATTAAATCCACTCACCAGATGAAGCAAAGTTATAGACTTTACCATCGATAGTTTGGCTACCTGTAACCATTGCTCCAGAGGAATTGAGATAATACCAGTTTCCATTTACTTTTGTCCAACCTGTCTTCATATCTCCATTACTTGCATTTAGGTAGTACCAAGTTGAACCATCTTTCACCCAACCAGTTGCCATGGCTCCTGATGAACGAAGGTAGTACCACTTGTTACCAAGATATTGCCAGCCTGTTTTCATATCGCCATTTTCAGCATCTAAATAGTACCAAGTTGAGCCTTCCTGATACCAGCCAGTTGTCATAGCTCCTGATGAACGGAGGTAGTACCACTTATTGCCAATTTGCTTCCAACCAGTTTGCATAATGCCAGTTGTTGCATCGAGATAATACCAAGTTGAATCATCGTTTATCCAACCTGCACGTCTTTCACCACCAATATAGTTTTCTCCATTAATTTCCGTTTTAGCTAAATAATACCAATTAGACTGGTCATAAAGCCAACCTGTCTCTAAAGAATGATCTTGATTAAAGTAATAGTTCGTGTAAAAACTCTTCTCTTCTTTATCTTCCGGATTTGTACGTTTTTCCCCATGCTTTCTTCCAACGCTGTCTTTAGTTTTAACCTCTAATGCTTCCCAACCAACAAACTCTTGTAGCACTCCATTTTTGTCAAAGTAGTACCATTCTGGCATTGGGGAACCTTCTAATCTTATACCATTAGGGTAAGGACCAATTGTATATCCTTTAACTGGCATTGGAATATACTGCCAACCAACAACCATTTCACCATTATAATCAAAATAATAGGTCTTGCCATCAATCACTCGCCAGTCCGTTTCTTTGATGTCACCCTTCTTGTAGTAGGTTCTACCATTTTCTTGGACAAATTGCCAGCCTTCTGAATCAACATCATCCGCAAAGACGGTGCTTGTCGCTAACAGACCAAGGAAGAAGGCTGCTAGTCCAACTTGCATTATTTTTTTTACTATTTTCATTAGATTTTTCCTCCATAACTGATTGTAGCAAAGACTTTATTGTATGTCAATATATAGAAACTTCTCAAAAAAAGCAGTTACAAAACTGCAACTGCTTTTCTATTCTTGCATGGTGTAACCAACACCACGCACGGTTTTAATGTAGCTTTTTTGACCTTTTACATCAAGCTTGCTACGTAGATAACGGATATAGACATCCACGATATTTGTTTCGGTCGCACTTTCATACTTCCAAACACTTTCCAATAACTGCTCACGAGTCAGAACTTTCTTGCTTCCCATAAGAGTAGCCAAGAGGTCATACTCACGGCGCGTCAGAGCAATCATCTCTTCGCCACGATAAACGGTATGATGTTCTACATCCATACGCAGATTGCGATAAGACGTTGGAACCTTCATCTGACTACAGTGTTGGTCGATGAAGTCTCGACCTCGGAAAATCGCTGAAATACGAGCCACCAAATTGTCAATAATAATCGGCTTATAGATGTAAGAAACGGCAAAGCGTTGGATTGTCTCAATCTGATCTTGCAATTTTTCACGATGGTCCAAGACCATGATCACTGAGGCTGGCTTAGTCCGACTCAGCTTGTCTGCAAAATCCTGGGCTGTCATATCCCCCAGATGAGCATTCAATAAAATCAAGTCATAGTCTGTCTGAAGAGCCATGGAGAGGGCTTTTTGCCCCTCCTCAACCTGATCAACTCGGTATTGCTCTTTTTGGAGCTCCAAACTTAAAAAATGAGCTAGATTTCGTTCTTTCTCAAGTAATAAAATCCGTTTCCCCATGGCAGACCTACTTATTTTTCGTCATACCAAGAGTAGTGGAATGTTCCTTCTTTGTCTTTACGTTGGTAAGTGTGGGCACCAAAGTAGTCACGTTGCGCTTGGATCAAGTTAGCTGGAAGGTCAGCTGAACGGTAGCTATCAAAGTAAGTAATAGCTGCTGAGAAAGTTGGCACTGGCACACCAGCTTGAACCGCAAGAGCTACGATATCACGCACTGCTTGTTGGTACTTAGCAGTAACATCCAAGAAGTACTCATCCAAAAGAAGGTTAGCAAGGTCTGCATCACGGTTGTAAGCATCTGTAATCTTTTGCAAGAAACGAGAACGGATGATACAGCCATCACGCCAGATAGATGCGATGTCTGCAAATGGCAAGTTCCAGTTATTTTCTTTAGAAGCTACACGCAATTGAGCAAAACCTTGTGCGTATGAAATGATTTTTGAGAAGTAAAGGGCTTGACGAATTTTTTCAATCAACTCAGCCTTGTCTCCTTCAAATTTGAAGGCAGCTGGTTTTGGAAGAACCTTGCTAGCATGTACACGTTCTTCTTTGTAAGTTGAAATGTAACGTGCAAATACTGACTCAGTGATGAGTGACAAAGGCACACCAAGGTCAAGTGATGATTGGCTAGTCCATTTACCAGTTCCCTTGTTACCTGCAGCATCAAGGATGTAGTCTACGATTGGTCCATCTTGACCTTCATCGTCTTTACGGCTCAAGATATCAGCTGTGATTTCGATCAAGTAGCTGTCCAATTCACCCTTGTTCCACTCAGTAAAGATTTCAGCCATGTCTTCTGCAGAAAGGCCTAGCAAGTGTTGCATCAAGTCATAGCTTTCTGCGATCAATTGCATGTCACCATACTCGATACCGTTGTGGACCATTTTCACATAGTGACCAGCTCCATCAGGACCGATGTAAGTCACACATGGTTTGCCATCTTCTGGTGCTTTAGCTGAGATTTCTTCAAGAACATCCGCAACCAATTCGTATGCTTCTTTTTGTCCACCAGGCATGATAGAAGGACCTTCAAGGGCACCTTTTTCACCACCAGAAACCCCAGTACCGATAAAGTTGATACCTGAGTTTGCCAATTCTTCATTACGACGGATTGTATCTTTGTAGAAAGTGTTTCCTCCGTCAATCAAGATATCACCCTTGTCAAGGTGTGGAAGAAGGGCTTGGATAGTAGCATCTGTACCAGGTCCAGCTTGAACCATCAGCATGATACGACGAGGTTTTTCGATTGAGTTTACAAAGCTTTCCACGTCATAGCTTGGCACAAAGTTCTTTTCAGGATGGCAAGCAATTACGTCTTCTGTTTTTTCTTTACTACGGTTGTAAATGGCAACTGTATAGCCACGAGATTCGATATTTAGGGCAAGGTTACGACCCATTACGGCCATACCAACGACACCAAAGTTAGCTTTTGTCATGTGACACTCCTCTTGTTTAATATGTTTTATTTTATCATTTTTACCTATGAAAGGAAAGAATTTTGTAACGGTCTCCTAGTAGTCCAAGTCATCAGCGTGACCAGAGCCATTCCCTACAAAGTAACCAGTCTTACAGTTAAGGGTGAAGAGATAGGTTCCATCTGGTTTATAGAGGTTGTAATAACCATTTCCGTTTACGATATTGACACGTTCTAGGATATATTGATTTCCAGTGATATAGCCACGAGCACGTGATGTTGCTAGGACTTGTTCCAATACACCATCCGCAAAGGTCCAAGCAGGGTTGTTGCTATCGTCTACAGATGATTGGTTGTACGGTACACGACTAGCACTTCTTTGAAGATTAACCCCATCGCCAGACAAACCACCATTTGTATCTCTAGCTGGTGCCGTAGTGCTTGTAGAAGGTGTCGTACTACTTGCATTGCTTTCTGTTGCTGAACTTGAGCTTGCTTGACTCGTGCTAGAGCTTGAACTTGAGCTGGAAGCACTGGTTTGTTGGCTCTTGCCAAGACTAATGGCCTTATCCAAGAGTTTGTCTAGTTCTGTGTTCCCAGTCTTGATTTCTGTAAACTTAGCGTCTGCTTTGGCTTTCGCATTGGTATCCAAGACACCGTCAGTGATTGCTGGACTTTCAAAGAGGGCATTAACATCTTGAATGGCCTTGATTTGAGTTGCTAGGCTATCATATCTTGACTTAGCTAGTGTATAATCACGGCTACCTTCTAACTTATCTAGCAAGGTTTTCAGTTGGCTCAATTTATCAAACTGGCTGTTTTTCAGAGCTGTCTTATTGGCATCCGTATAGAAAGTATCATAGAAATCATTGAAGTCTTTCAAAGCTGTTTGCGTCCCTTGATCATCCGAAGAGGCTGCTTGAGAAGACTGGATTTCTTGGTTTGAACGAGATACTTGACGGTAGACATAATATGTTCCAGCAAGCACAAGGATTGCAGCTACTACTGAAGCAATGATGATGACACCTTTCTTCTTAGAACCTGTTTCAGGTTCTGTTTGAGCCGAACGTGATAGAGGTGTATAAATCTCCTCTTCTTGTTCCTCGTTTATTTCCTTGGGCTCTGTTTCTGTTAAAACGAGAGGCTCTATTTCAGCATTTTCTTCATCTTGAAGTGGAGGAACAAACTGAGTAGTCTCTTCATTTTCTATCTCTTCAATAGATTCCTCAGCAACCACGTCTGAATTGTCTACCTGATCAGAAGGTTCACTTGATTCACGAACTTCTTGGATCATTTCCTCTAGGTTTTGAGTAGAAGCCAGTTCTTCTTTTTTAAATTGACGAGTTTCAAACTTGTCGGCTTCAATTTCTTCACGGTGCTGTTTGATGTATTTGTCTAAGATACTGTCCTCAGGCAATACTCCTGCTTCGACCTCTTCATTCTTACGAATGACTTGACCAACAGTCAAGTCTTTTGCTTCGTCAAAGTCGAATTGTGGTTCTTGATGTCCTTTTTTATGACGATCACGTCTTTTCTTACTCATGAGTTCACCTTTCTATTTTACCTCTTGGCGTTTGACACGCTGACCAAAGTATTGATACAAATCCACTTTTAAGGTCCCGTTATAGAGTTTTCGCTTTTTATCAGCTAGGCTTCCGTACTTGCTTTCAAAAGCTTCGTCACTCGTCAGGATAAACTTACTCCACGTTTTCAGTGGTGCAAAGACCTGTCCCATCTCAGCATAGAGCTTGGTAACTCCTGCATCATCAGACAAGCGTTCCCCATATGGTGGATTGGAAATGACAACGCCATTAATCTTGTCTGTGCGCAAGTCCTGTACCCGCATTTGCTTAAAGGTGATATCACCTGCGACACCTGCTGCTTGAGCATTTGCCTTGGCAATTTCCACCATGCGAGCATCGATATCACAGCCCATAATGTCCAGCTCAAGTTCACGATCAATTTTCTTAGCCGCCTCTGTGCGAACTTCCTGGATTAACCGATCGCTGACCCAGTTCCATTCCTCAAAAGCAAAGGAACGTCGAAGTCCTGGCGCCATCTTTCTAGCAATCATAGCCGCCTCGATACAGAAAGTTCCTGAACCACAGGTTGGATCAATCAAGGGCTTGTCTGGATACCAGTTAGAGAGTTGTAAAATGGCCGCTGCCATATTTTCCTTGATGGGTGCTCCACCCTTTTCCGTACGATAACCACGTTTAAAAAGGCTAGAACCTGTCGTGTCAATCATGACCGTTGCCACATCTTTCAGGATAGATACCTCAATCTTAAACTCGGGACCCGTTTCCATCAAGGGAACTCCTTCTGGGCGGGCATAGTGTTTTTGTAATTTCTTCACAACAGCCTTCTTGGAAATAGCCTGAACACTGGGCTCGTTGTGGAGTTTAGACTTCACACATTTTGCCTTTGATATCGGGAAACGTGCTCCTAGCGGGAGATAGTTTTCCCAATCTAGAGCAAAAACGCCTTGAAAAAGCTCTTCAAAAGTCTTAGCTGGAAAACTTCCGACTACAATCTTGATGCGATCCGCTGCGCGAAGCCAAAGGTTGGTCTCAATGATTACCTTCACATCTCCTTGAAAGCGAACACGCCCATTTTCAACCTGGCAATCATAACCAAGATCTCGCACCTCACGTCCAACGACAGCCTCAAGACCCGCCGCAGCCGTTGCGATTAAATTAAATTGTTCTTTCATTTCTAGTCTTGCAAGACCTTTCTCTTGTTCACTTTAAAAAATGAGGTTGAGAAAGATTTCTCAGCCCCAACCTATATGCAATTTTCTATAAGCCATGTTTTGTTCCAGAAGTGACTAGGACCACTTCCTTCGATAATCATCTGTCTACCACTAACAGCTTACAGCTGATAGCAGTCAGAGTACTACGTTCGTTTCCGTGTACTCCATGCCCCGACCGAAATTTGGGTTGCTAGCTTGAGGGGTTTACCGCGTTCCACTCTCTCTGTTTCCAGAAAGACTCCGTCACTGTGGCACTTTCAAGCCTACTCTGGCCTATCCAAGGACTTAGCCATTTCAACTGCCGTAACGATTTCTCGTCCCTAGGCTTATGGTTTCGCCTAGCACAAACACTACAGGCATCACAGCCTGTGCTAGCATGGACTTTCCTCATGAAAAGAGATCCTCTTCACGCGATTATCCAAAAATTGCACTCATTCCTTAGTCAATTATAAATCTTGGTTGTCTAAGATTTGCTTACCAAATACTTCTTTTTCGAGACGATTTAAGCGTTTCAAAATATCAAAGTTTGTCATTGAAGTAGAAGCTGTTACTTCAATAGAGTCTGGTTGAGTTGGCGCTACCTGTGGTTTATGAGATAATTCTTCCTTCAAATCAGCAATCTCTTGACGAAGGGATTTGACCAAAGCTGCGTAGGTTTCATAATCCTTAATCACATCGTCTAGGAATTCGTCTACCTCTGCTTTGCTGTATCCACGTACTTCACGTCCAAATTCTTGTTCAAAAATATCTTTTGCTGAAAATATAATACTTGCCATGTCTCTCTCCATTCTGGGTTACTAGTATTATTATATAAAAAAAGACAAGTAAAAATCAAGGTCAAAACCTTACTTTTCTGAAAAATTTTCTACTATTTCATTCAAGTCCTCAAATGTTAATCTTCTTGTAACATAGTCCGCTTGATTTTTTATCATTTGGTAAAAATATCGTAACTTGGTTTCGTTTTCTTCGTCGTAAAAAAGGTAGCAAGTATCTGTATTTTCCAGCAGAAATTTTTGATAATCGCGTAATTGTCCCTTGTGCTCATATTGTGGATAGGCGTATTTGACAAAATCAACCTGCTTGAACTCACTCAATTTCGCTTGATTTGCTTCATTCCAGTTACTACCATGGGTTTCAAAATCAAAAATGGTCGCCAGTTGAAATCCATAGTCTGCTTTCATGTCTTTTGCCACCTGAAGCGCCCAGTACTCAAAGCCCAAAGTCCCTGTAAAGACAAGCCAAGTCACCCCATCCTCTGCTAGACGTTCCAAGTCTCTCCGAATAGCTGTTTTGATAATATCAACGCGAATATCCTTGTCATTAAAGAGACCAAGGTCGAAGGCTGAATAGCCTAAAATCAAGGCTGATGTCATTTTTAACCCTTTCTTTGTAAATTTATGATATAATAGAGTGATGTTATTGTACCAATAAGGAGAATTATGGTCAACTATCCACATAAAATTTCATCTCAAAAGAGACAAGCACCCCTGTCACAAACTAAAAATTTCGCAAATCGGGGAATGTCTTTTGAAAAGATGATCAATGCTACGAACGACTACTATTTGTCGCATGGGTTAGCTGTTATTCACAAGAAACCGACTCCCATCCAAATCGTACGTGTCGACTATCCCCAACGAAGTCGAGCCAAGATCGTTGAAGCCTACTTTAGACAAGCCTCAACTACTGACTATTCAGGGGTTTATGATGGATACTACATCGACTTTGAAGCAAAGGAAACCAGGCAAAAACATGCGATACCGATGAAGAATTTTCATCTCCATCAGATCCAGCATATGGAACAAGTCCTTGCCCAGCAAGGAATCTGCTTTGTACTCCTTCACTTTTCTTCTCAGCAAGAAACCTACTTATTACCGGCTATTGATCTCATCCGTTTCTATCATCAAGATAAGGGACAGAAGTCAATGCCACTTGGATATATTCGAGAAAATGGATATAGGATTGAGCCTGGGGCCTTTCCTCAAATTCCCTACCTCGACGTTATCAAAGAACATTTACTAGGTGGTAAAACAAGATGAACAAACAAACTTTTCTGCGAATAGCTAAGTATGTCAGCATCAGTCTCTTAACTGTATTTATCGCAGCTGTAATGCTTGGTGGAGGTCTCTTCCTCTACTATGTTAGCAAGGCTCCAGAACTTTCTGAAAGTAAACTAGTCGCTACAACGTCAAGTAAGATCTATGATAGCAATGATGAACTTATCGCTGATCTTGGATCGGAACGTCGGGTCAATGCCCAAGCAAACGAAATACCGACAGATTTGGTCAACGCTATTGTTTCGATTGAGGACCATCGCTTCTTTAATCACCGAGGAATCGACACGATCCGTATCCTAGGTGCTACCCTACGAAACCTTCGTGGTGGTGGAGGTCTGCAAGGAGCTTCCACCTTGACACAGCAGTTGATCAAGTTAACCTATTTCTCTACGTCAACTTCTGATCAAACTCTTTCTCGTAAGGCTCAGGAAGCTTGGTTAGCCGTTCAGTTAGAACAAAAAGCGACTAAACAAGAGATCTTGACCTACTACATCAACAAGGTTTACATGTCAAACGGTAATTACGGAATGCAGACAGCTGCCCAAAGTTACTATGGCAAGGATCTCAAAGATCTAAGTATTCCTCAACTGGCTCTCCTTGCTGGTATGCCTCAGGCTCCAAACCAGTATGATCCATACTCGCATCCAGAAGCCGCTCAAGAACGTCGTAATCTCGTCCTCTCTGAGATGAAGGGGCAAGGTTACATTTCAGCTGAGCAATATGAAAAAGCGATTAATACTCCGATTACAGATGGACTTCAAAGTCTAAAATCGGCTAATAGTTATCCTCCATACATGGACAACTATCTCAAAGAGGTAATCGATCAAGTCGAACAAGAAACAGGCTACAACCTCTTAACGACTGGTATGGACGTCTACACCAACGTTGATCCTAAAGTTCAACAACATCTCTGGGATATCTACAATACCGACGAGTATGTCAACTATCCAGATGATGAAATGCAAGTAGCTTCAACGATTGTGGATGTGACAAATGGGAAAGTCATTGCTCAGTTAGGTTCTCGTCACCAATCAAGCAATGTTTCCTTCGGAATCAACCAAGCTGTTGAAACCAACCGTGACTGGGGTTCTACCATGAAGCCAATCACAGACTATGCTCCTGCCTTGGAGTATGACATCTACGACTCAACTGCTTCAATTGTTCACGATGTTCCTTACAATTATCCTGGAACAGACACTCCCGTCTACAACTGGGATAGAAGTTACTTTGGAAACATCACCATCCAATATGCGCTCCAACAATCACGGAACGTTACAGCCGTAGAAACCTTGAACAAAGTCGGTTTAGATAGAGCCAAGACCTTCCTAAATGGAATCGGTATTGACTATCCAGATATGCACTATGCCAACGCGATTTCAAGTAACACGACTGAGTCAAACAAAAAGTACGGAGCAAGTAGTGAGAAAATGGCTGCTGCTTACGCTGCTTTTGCTAACGGTGGTATCTACCATAAACCAATGTATATCAATAAAATCGTCTTTAGCGATGGTAGCTCAAAAGAATACGCTGATCCTGGTACTCGTGCCATGAAAGAGACGACCGCCTATATGATGACAGAAATGATGAAGACTGTCTTGGCATACGGAACGGGTCGTGGTGCTTATCTCCCTTGGCTACCTCAAGCTGGTAAGACTGGTACATCAAACTATACAGACGAAGAAATTGAAAACTACATCAAAAATACTGGTTATGTAGCTCCAGATGAAATGTTTGTTGGTTATACTCGCAAATATTCAATGGCTGTATGGACAGGTTACTCAAACCGCCTTACTCCTATCGTTGGTGATGGCTTCTATGTTGCTGCTAAGGTCTACCGTTCAATGATGACTTATCTGTCTGAGGATAACAACCCTGGCGACTGGACTATGCCAGAAGGCCTCTATCGAAGTGGTGAGTTCGTCTTTAAAAACGGTGCTCGTTCTGCATGGATTGCTCCTGCTCCGCAACAGGCACCAACGCCTGAAAGTTCGAGCTCGACATCAGAAAGTTCAACTTCACAGTCAAGCTCAACTACTCCAAGCACGAATAATAGTGCAAACAATAATACCAATAACCAGCAACCAAATACAACGCCTGGTCAACAAAACCAGAACCAAAATCAGAATCCTCAACCAGCACAACCATAACATTTATCACCCAGATTTTTCTGGGTGATTTTTTCATAGCTCTATTGCATTTATGTGCTTAACAAAAGCCTGAGAAGACATCTTCTCAGGCTTTTTCTGTACTATAAACCTCATTGGGAAAGATAGGAAACGGATTTCGTAATCTTGTTAAGAGGTTTTACTAAATACTAGTCTTTCTTTGTTTTTGCTACAAAGAGAGCAGATAGGGCTAGGCTAACACCTGCTAGGAAGAGGGCTGTATCAGATTGGCTCTCACCTGTTGCTGGCAAGCTTTGTTCAGCTGTTTCTCGCTTCGTCACTTCTTGTTTTAGTTCCGGTGCCGGTGCCTTACCTTCATCTGAAGCAAGTGAGCTAAGTTTAAACTCAGGTTTCTCTACCATTGGAGCAGCTTGGTCTCCTACTGTTGCTAGCGGGCCTGTGTATTCTGGCAATTCATGCACTAGAGCCATCACTGCATTGACACCGCCCTTGAACTCAGGTTTCTCTACTGTTGGAGCAGCTTGGTCTCCTACTGTTGCTAGCGGGCCTGTGTATTCTGGCAATTCATGCACTAGAGCCATCACTGCATTGACACCACCCTTGAACTCAGGTTTCTCTACTGTTGGAGCAGCTTGGTCTCCTACTGTCGCTACCAGGCCTGTGTACTCTGGCAATTCATGTACTAGGGCTTCAACTGCATTGACACCACCTGTGAATTCAGGAACCTCAAGAACGGGTGCTGGTTCTTCACCCTTGCTTGATTGAACAGGTTCTTCTGTTAATTCTTGATAGAAGCTCGCCAATTCATAAAACTCAGCCTTGCCACCTTCCCAGACTAATTTGACGTCTAGAAGAGAGCCACCATTTCGGATAGCGAAGGTTTGGAGACTAGATGTAATGGCACCGAGGTCTAGCCAACTGTCTTGACCATCCTTGAGTGTTCTAGCAAGAACACGTGCCTTAGCTCCTTCAGGAAGACTGGAAACGAGACGAAGGTGGTTAGCTTTGGTTGGTTCAGACAAGTGATACACCAATTCGCCCTTGTCTTTTTCAGACTTGTAGCTGGTCAAGACTTTGCCGTCTACAAGATTATTATAAAGGTTGCCTTGGCTTTCTCCACTACTTCCTTCTACTGTTGGATCATTGATTGGTTTGACAAATTCACCATCGTTGATGACCAATTCTGTAAAGCCTACAAAACGGGCATCATAGTCTGCTGTATAGAGGACACGGAGATAGTTAGCTTTGACTGGTGTCGCCAATTTACCCTCGATATAGCGATTTCCTGGCATCTTAGAATCATGTGTCCAACCATCTGTCAATGAATCATCGTGTGTGCTATTGGCCACACCATCTCCTACTGTCACGACATCAGTCCAAGTTTTACCGTCTTGGCTGACTTGAATCTTACCATCACGAAGGTAGTTTTGAGTTCCGTCTTGGATGTAGGCTCTGATCTTCTTGATAGTGCGTTCGCTACCAAGTTTCAAGGTTACGTGGCCATCTTTACGGGCATAGTCTGAAAACTCAACGAAGTTGTTGTAAACACCGTCAAATAGTTGATCTAGGTTGTTCAGCTTACGAACATCATTGCTTCCGTATGTTGGATGAATACCCATTGTTGTAGATTCTAGTTTGGTTGGTTGTACTTCTTTGGTTGTCACAAGGAGAGAAGTGGCTGTCACAGCTTGTTCCTGATCTGTTTTATTGACCAAACGAACATAACGTACCAAGTGGCTCACTACAGATCTGTCAGTCAACTGGCTAGCTGGCGTCCATTCTTGCGCATTTGCAGAATACTCTAGGCTAAGAGCTGGGTTGGCCTGACCTTTGAGCTGGATGCTCTTGATTTGATGGATACGGTCAAGCTTCATTCCTAGATAGCTATGAGCAGGGAGTTTGGTTCCAGCTGGAATTTGAAGCTCGTAACTGCCTAAGCTATCCACCACCGGAGTTTCCTTCAAGGCATCGACGTTGGTGTCTGTTAACTCACTGTTTCCAGAGCGTGTCTCAACAGAGAAGTCTTGGATACGCCACCAGAGGTCGAGCGCCTTAGTATTGCGTACTCGGATATAGCGAGCGTTGATCGCTCTGGTCACTTCCTTGGTTTGTTCTCCTGATAGGCGATCCAACTCTTGCCATGCAGTTCCATCTGTAGAATACTCCAGTACACCTGCAGCAAGCTTATCACCCGTTCCTTGGCGAAGTCGTACTTTAGTGACTGACTTGACTTCACCGAGGTCCAGTTGTGCCCAGGCATCTACTGGTGTCGTATTGCTACCGTCAGCGTTTGCCATCATGGCTTCTGTATTGTCCTTGCCATCAGTGATTTGACGGGCTGAGGTATTTAGTTTATAAACTAGATTTGAGCTTAGACTAACTGTCGTTGCTTGTTGGCTACGAGCTTTTTCAACTGGACGGTTGACTGCAATTTCCTGAACTGCAAACCAAGTGTTCTCGCGGTCTGCTGTCGCAATCATGCGAACTGCCTTGGCCTTGATGTTGAGATTCTCAAACTTAAGAAGGGATTCATTTCCGACATAGCTTGGCTCTTTCAAAGTTACCCAGTTATCATTTTCATCTTGATACTGCACTTCTGCCTTACTAAAGGTATCACGCGGATTTGCCTGCGTTCCCATAGCAAAGGTCAAGGTTTGAATCGCTATCGGTTTGTTGAACTTCATACCAATATAATCACCTGTCTTGATGCTATTTGGTGATTTAATAATCGCATGAGTTGCCAAATCGCCATCCGCTACTTCTGCTAAACCACCTTCTACACCTGTTCGATTGGTGATAAAGGTACTGATGATTTGGTCTGGATGCAAGACTTTTTGAACTTCAGACGCTAGAACTTCTTTCAAGGATAGGATAAATGGACGAATATGTTGAACACCCAATTCAGCTTTTTCCATATGGTCTACATAATGGAAGGTGTGAGTTTGAGACTGTTCGTACAATTTCAAACCTTTATAGTAGCTATCCCAAAGTTTGGCTGCATCGTTTGTATCCATGGCTTCAGTTCCTGTAAGGAAGGCATCGAGAGCATTCATTTGATCGATTGCATTATCCAACCAATAGTGGATTTGGGCAACCATTTTTTTATCGCCTGATGCTTTATAGAGTTCGGCTGCTTCTTTAATCTTGGCAAATTCTGCACGCAAGGCTGCACGTTCCGCAGTCACATCCTGACCTGCTTTGAGCTTGGTCATAAAGTATGTTAATTTTGGAGCCAAGTCTACCGATTCTTCTAGTTTGACGACACGATTATCCATGTTTTGGTTGATCATGTGCTTACCAAGTTCGCGGAAGGCTGCTGATACCTTGCTATCTTCAAAATGACCATTTTCTACAAAGTTGAAGGCAATATCATTGATTTTCTTAGCTTCTTCTTCTGATTTCCACTGTTTCCATGAGTATTGAGCTCCTGAAAAGAGGGCAATCTTAGATGGTTCAGACTGTTGCATTGGGTTCAACATGATACCAGACAGCAAGCTTGGATCCACATTTGGATGAAGGAATTTCTCACCACCACCTAGAATCAAGTGTTGTTTCGAGTTATCTGTTACAGGCCAGTTAATCCAAAGTGAAACTGGGCGATAGGTCTTGCCACCTGCGGATAGATTGTTCTTGAGAGTTGAAAGGAAGCTTTCAGAGACTTCACCCCAAATCTTACCACCCGTCAAGGTCATTGATGTTGAACTTGGGAGATTTTCATTGAGGGATTTCAACTCATCTTCACGTCCATTACCCCAATACTGGCCAGGAACAAAGATCATTTCTTTACGAAGACCGCTGTAAGTTCCCTGCATTTCAGTCAACCACTTGGTCATATCTTGCATCAAGCGGTTGTAGCTATTGTAGCCTCCGACTGGGCTTGGAGCATCATCTGCAAGGATACCAAATTCGCGGACACCCACTTTCATCAACTGGGTAAATTTGGCCTTGATGGTTGCCAAATCTTCTTGGTAATGCGCTTCATTGCCAAAGCGGATACGGTTGTTCATGAATGGATGGATAGTCCAGACATAGCGTGTTTTACTTTGATTTCCGACACGAGCAAGTTCACGGATTTCAGCTAGTTTTTCTTCCGGATAGAGTTCACGCCATTTCTTGTTGTGGTATGGATCATCTTTTGGTGCAAAGAAGTATTGGTTCAATTTCAAATCGCCACCAAAACGCATGAGTTCTGCACGATCGGCATTCGACCATGGGTTTCCATAGTAACCTTCGATGAAACCACGGTTCTTGAGCTCTGCGTAATCTTCTACTGTTACATTGCGAAGGACTGGTACTTGACTTTCCTTGAGCATGTGTTTCAAGGTTGTCAAACCATAGAAGACTGCATCAGTGTCTTTTCCGACGATAGAAATCGAATTATCCTTGATACTCAAGACATAGGCGTCAATCTTGTCAAAGAGACCTGCTGAAACCTTGGACAAGTTTTGCTCTGCTTGTGAACCTTGTCCATGCACTCCAAGATAGATATTGGTTGCGCCAGCGATTGCTGCCTTACCAGTTGTATAAGATACTTGATTGTCCTGCAAGACACTCTTCAAGCGATTGCGAGTATAGATATCGAGTTGATCGCCCATGACCAGATTGACTTGCTTGCGAAGGGCTGTGACACCTTCGCCATAAGTCACTTTTTGTGGCGTTGGAAAGACCTTGTACTCTTTCTTGAGATAGTCTGCGCTCTTGCTAGCAGCTGCAATGCTGTCTTCGCTAGCTGGTTTGCTTGCAGTGAATTGATCTGCCAATTCAACTGTTCCATCACCGGTTTGGTCTACTTTTGGTTTTTCTGGTGTAGTTGGTTTTTCTGGTTGACTTGGTGCAGGCGTTTCTTGCTCTTCTTTGACAGGTTTCAATAGATGAACTTCGGCTGCACTTGCAAAACCACCAACGCCTTCCAATACTTTCAACTCAATCTTGTTGGTATGAACCGCCGTAAAGTTGACTGTTTTTTCTTGGGCGTTGTTGTCCCAGCTTCCTTCTGAAACCTTGATCATTTGGCCATCTTTTTGTGCGTAGATTTCGTAGCGTGTCACGACACCATTTCCACCACCTGGACGTGGGAGATACGTCAAGCCATTGACTTTTTCTGCTTCTTTTAAGGTCATAGTAAGGGTGTATGGCGCAGTGTCACCAGTCCATTTAGTATGCCAGAAGGTATTTGGATCATTATCAAAGGCCTTTTCAACAGCGCCTTCAGTCGCGTTTCCTGGAAGTTGCTGACTGCTTGCCGTTGCAGTAATCTTATCATTTGAAATCAAACGAGGATTTACAAATGGTTTGTCCGACAACTCTGCACTATGCAAGATTCCTTTGAAACCACCGATGCTTTCAAGCGGTAGAACCAAGCTATTGTGGGCAAAGCGAGGGTGGGCTGGATTTGCTATACGCTCAATCTTCTCACCATCCACATAGACTTCTGTTGACTGTGGTTTGGTTACAATGGAGATTTGATAGCGTTTGTTCTTTTCAAGTTTTTTATTGAATTGGATATGGAACTGTTCAAACTGGTAAGCAAGATAGCCATCTTTATCAGCTAGATAGATACGGTTGTCCCCACTTGTTGAGAAGGTTTGTTCACCGTCTCCAGTGACAGTCACATCAAACTTCAAGACGTGACTCGGACCAACATCACCAGCCAAGCCTTCGATACTGCTGTCTTTCTCAAAAGCCAATCCTTGCTCACTTGTCTTCACCTTCTTACTTGCATAGTTCTTGACTGTTTCAGGATTAATGGTAAACAAGTCGCTTTGATCAATCTCTTTATCAGGATTTGACTGTGGCGCATAAGGACTGGTTGGTAGGGTGCGTTCTGCAAAGGTCGCAGCTGCACGGTCAGATCCCCAAGTACGCTCCGCAGTGGTTTGCATGCTCTTGAAGAAGCGTTTAAAGATATCATAAGAGGTCAAACCTGTCTCATGAAGGTCGATATTGTCATTCCAAACTGCGTGCCCACCACCAAGGATACTTGGATGAGAAGCTGCTAAAAGCGGACCTCCACCTATTCTAAAATCATTCGGTGTCCAGCTGTTGTACTGGCGTTCGTAGTTTGCATAGTCCCCGTAGGCTGCTTGACTATTACTTCCACTTGGGACACTATAGGTCGGCACATCTGTGATGTTGATAATCTTAGCTCCCTGAGCAATGGCTTCATTTGGTCGTTGCCAACTAATACTCCAGATATCAACTTCTACTCCGTTCCAATCAACAGGAGTGCTCCCACGTTTCGCACTGAGTGAGCCCCAGATACGAGGGGTATAGCCTTTTCCTTTAATGTATTTGATAAGGTCATTGACATAGCGACGATAGCTTTCTCTGCTGCCATAGTATTCATCCGTTCCGATATGAACAGTTGATACCCCATGAAGTGGTGCATCTGGACCATCGAGGAGTTTGTCATAAACTGATTTGACAAAAGCTAGCGTTTCATCGTATTTATTATCTAGGTCGAGCATGGCAACACGTTCAACATTGTGTTTGCCAGCATAATCACTCAAACTACCTTGATACATGAGGTCTGGACGGACTTTGACAAATGATAGAGCGTGACCTGGTGTGTCAATTTCTGGTACTAGGTTGATATGCAAGGCCTTGGCTAATTTAATCAGATTTTGCATTTCTTCCTTGGTATAATGCTCATCTGATGTTAGTTTTTGGCCATTCTTACCGACAATGTCTGTCTCCACACGGAAACCAGTCTTAGCGTGTTCAAGTACATACTTGAGTTGTTCTTCTGGACTTAAATTCTTACCTGCCAAGTGTTCCTTTAGGAAGATATAGTTATCGTTGAGGTGCAACTGCAAGTCGTTCATCTTGTAGTAAGCCATGTTGAGCATGATGTCTACAAGAGTGTCATAAGGGATAAATTTACGACCTGTATCTAGCATAAAGCCACGGTGGCTGAAACTTGGGAAATCACGAATTTCGCCATTTTGTAGGTCTGTTTCTCCCATTTGAAGAAGAGTCCGAGTGGCATAGAAGGCTCCTGTATTTGTGGCAGCTTCGATGGTAATCACATCATTTTGGATAGTGATGCCATACCCTTCTTTACCATAACCCTTGTTTTCAACTTTTTTAAATTCGATTCGTTTTTGAGCCTGCTTGTCACCTGTTGCTAGTTCCAATCCACGGCTAGCAAGGTCTGACTGGTAGAAGGTTGCTGCCTGATCAAAGCCAGAATCACCTGTCGCAAGGACTGTATCTGAAGTGATAGAAGATTGGCCTTCTTTCCCATACCATTGTTGAACAGCTGGTGCTACTTTTGGTTTGACACCTACACCCTCGTCCTGATGTAGACCCTTGATGACTACTTCAAATTCCTTAGTGAAAGTATGGCTGTCTTTGATTTGCTGCACCATAACCTTAACGCGTTGATCTGTCAGAGGTTTATGGATACGATTTTGAAGGTCAATCACACCTTGTTTGTTGCTTCCGATGAGACTGACTTTTCCTGGTAAAGTTGGTAAGACAAGAGACTGTCCGTCTTCTGCTACTGTTAGTTCGGTTACTTGGCGGATATCCGTTACCTTACTATGGTCCGGAACGTTTGAATAAGCTCGAATTTCTTGGATGCCAACGTTTCTCCAACCCATTGTGCCCGCTTGATAGTCGTTAATTTCTAACTTAAGATATTTAGCTTGAATACTTTCAGCTAGGTCAACTTTCTCATCTAAAACAGGTTCTCCAGTTTTGGTATGAGCTAGTTTCCATTGTTTTTCTCCATTAGCTCCCACATCTTCTTGGCCTGCGTAATAGAGACTCCAAGATTTGATATTGGGGTCATTTTGCCCATTACGAAGACGACGATCCCAGTCAATTTCCACATGTTTGATCAAGGTAGTTTTGGGAAGAGTTAGTTCAAAAGTTGGTTTTGGTACATCTTTATCCGTAGCCCAACGAGTATCCGGATTACCGTCCACTGCCTTATCCGCAGTAAAGTTGGTACCAGTCTCATGGTTGCTCGCCTGAGCAGTAGCACCTTCGAGATGGTTGACATCTTCTCTATCTTCGATTGTCTTTTCAGCTGGTTTTACTGCTGGTGTAGTGGTTTCCGCAGGTTGTTTGTCTGCCTTTGGTATTTCAACCGGTTTCGGCGTTTCTGCTGGCTTGGGACTTGTAGGACTTGTCTCTGGTTTTGCCTCTTCACTTGATGTAGGATTGCTTCCTTCGTCAGTCGCTGGAGTTTCTTCATGACTTGCTTCTGTTGCAGCTTCTGCATCCGCCTTTTTAAGCGCATTGGCTAAATCATCGGGTAACTTATCCAGTGCTTCAACATGGGTGATGCTTCCCTCTGTTTCTGAAGGTGTTGCTGTTTCTGCTGCCTGAACCATATTGGCGCCAAAGATACTAGCACCAATCATCACGGAGGCTGCACCGATTGCAAATTTTCTTATACTATAGTGACAGCGTTTCTCAAAAAAATGTCTATCCATCTTTCTCCTATTCCTTTCATCCGTATACCTGAGTAAGCGGTATCATTTCTCCTTTGAAAAAGGAGAGAACCAAGAGGCCCTCTCCGGCTGTTTGTTCCTTTTTGATTCGAGATCTTTTGGACTTCTAAAACCAAATCTGTTTAGTCTTCTTTTCGTTTTGTCGTAAGAACAGCAGCAGATAAAGCGATACTCACACTTGCTAAGAAGAGGGCTACTTCTGAGCTGTGCTCCCCTGTAGCAGGTAGTTTTTCTTCATCTTTAGCTCCCGGAGTTTTGGTATCAGCTACTGGACTTGGAGTGAGCGGGTACTCAGGTTTTTCAACAGTTGGAGCTGCTTGATCTCCAGCTGTAGCCAATACACCTGTGTAGGCTGGCTTTTCATTTACCAAGGTCTCAACTGCATTGACGCCACCCTTAAACTCAGGGACTTCATTTGCAGCCGCTAGGACCGCATTGGCTCCGCCTTTGTATTCTGGTAATTCGTGAACCAAGGCTTCTGCCGCATTGACTCCGCCCTTGAACTCAGCTAGGTCATGAACAGCTGCTTCTGCCGCATTGACACCGCCCTTAAACTCAGGTAGGTCATGAACAGCCGCTTCTTCTCCAGCTGTTCCGTAAGGACCTGTATATTCAGGAACTTCAAGAACTGGAGGTTGCTCCTCACCCTTGCTGCTTGTAGGAGCGTCTGGTTTAGCAACCTTATCTTGTAATTGGTTGAGATAGTCTGCGAAGTAGGCCACCATTCTTTCCGTCAAGAGATGGTTATCCGTCGCATATTTCATGCTTGCCTGAACGCTAGCTACTTCCTCTTGATTGTCTTTGTCTGTTAATTTCTGCGCCTTAGCTAAAGCTGCTTCATAGCCAGACATGTCAAGTGGTGTTTCTGCTACCTGTGGACGGGTAAAGATGAGTTCCGCTGCAGATTGGTATTTATCGCCACCATCTCCGTAAGTCTTGGTACCAGTAAGGACAATTTTCTTAGCCTTGATTGTCTTGCCAAAGTCAATGTCTTTTGGCTTGTTGTTATTTGGCCAATCTGTTACGGTGAAAGTATGTTCCTTACCAGACTCATCTGTGACAACCAGTTTCACATCTCGCAAGTTTCCATTTGAATCAGAGGCACGTGGAACATAGCGAAGTCCTGTGATTTCAGTAGGTTCTTTCAAGACCATGGTTGCAGGCTTGCCTACATCTCCTCCATTCCAAGATGTATGCCATAGGCTAGAAACATTGCCATCAAAGGCATTCTCTAGACCTTCACCTGGTTGAGCTGGCGCATCCAAACTTTCAAAGTCTTCTGCTACCAAGGCTGTCTTCTTCTGAACCAAAGCATTCTTCAAGGCTTCAATCTTAGCAATCTCTGCACGCGCTTCTTCTACGCTAATGTCATCATCTGCCTGACTGAGGTTAAAGACCGCCTCTTTCAAAGCATCCATAGACTCTTTCGTATAGTTGGTCATGGCAACCGTTGGCAAGTAGTTCTTGAGAGCATTTTCTGTCAACATCTTACCTGTTAGGGTAATTTCCTCGATGTGAAGATTATCCATCATGAAGTCGTTATAACCACGGAAGTTGGCATTTCCGCCAGCATCTCCATGAGTATTGCTTGCATTTCCAGTTGAGTAGATACCTACCCAAGTATCGCCTGTTTCTGCACCTGTCACGAGGAAGGTTGCCTTCTTGGCTTTCTTAGAATCCGTCCAAGTATTTGGCAATTCATGCATTTCCAAGTTGCTTGCTTGACTACCACGACGACCTGACTGGAATTCTCCCTTACCAACTACAAAAGCATAGGTATTGTCTGATCCAGCTTCGTATTCAAAGGTTACACGGTAAGTCTTACCTGCCTCAAAGCGGAAGTTTTGTGGGATGGTTTGGTAAACCAAGTTACGACGGCTAACCAGTCCGTTAGTCTTGAGTGACCAATTTCCATCGATAACATCATCGACTTTCTTACCGTTCCAACCACGCTGTGTATATGGATCGTGTTTTTCAGACAAGTGAGTCCGGTTGTCTTCGACACCTTCGACACCACCCACTACAAATGGGAAGATTCCTTGAGCTACATTTTCAAAGTCTTGTTTGAAGGTTCCTTGACCTGTATCATGCTTGTCCCCGTACATGCTTGAATTGTTTTCGAAGGTACGAATTTCATCAAAGTAAGTTGCTTCATCACCAGCTTCACGACTCAATG
>CAUSWL010000004.1:0-48406 GCA_963535345.1 uncultured Streptococcus sp. | reverse complement strand
TTTATCAAATGGTATTTAAAATAAATGAAATTTACCTGTTCATTTTAAATCACTTTTCGAATAGATAAGTGAGAAGAACAGGAAGGAGAGAAAAAATGATTTCAGCTATTTTACCAATCTGGTTTTTAAAATGGTTTAAAGCCTAGAAACCGTAAACTAAAAAAATAAAAATAAAGGAGAAAAAGATGACAAACTTTGACAAAATGGAACAAAATTTTGTAGCTCTTACTGAAGAAGAGTTGATGGATGTGGATGGGGGGTCGGTTACCGCTGTAGTTGTAGGAGGTGTCTTACTAATTGGTGGTATTGCTTGGGGCTATTTTATGTAATAATAAGGAGAGAAAAAATGAATTTAAATAAATGGACAGAATTGACAGAAGAAGAATTGATGAATACAGAAGGTGGCTTAATTACCATAGCCATGATTGCTGGAGGAGTAGCAATTTTCCTTGGTGGTCGATTAATTGGTCAAGATTTAAAACGTAAATTTGGATAAAAGTAGAATTGTATGAAAAATCTAAAAAATGTAATGGGAGCAGTTCTAATTATTTTTGGAGTGCTTTGCATATTGGGAGATTTAAATGTAATCACCTTTAATGTTGAAAAATATTTCCAAACAGAATTAGTTGTTCCGATCCTTATTTTGATGATGAGTTACTTGGATTTAGCTAAAGACAAGGTTTAAAGAGAACTATTTTTAGTGTATGGCAACTGCTATTGAATAGTCATCTTTTAGTTATTATCAATGAAATAAGAACTAATTTAGGAATAGTAGGGATTTTGGTTGGAGTAGCTATTGGATTAGCCAGTATTATTTAAAAAGGAGAGAGAAAAATGAAAGAAATGGATAAAAAATTTGATATCATGACAGAAGAAGATTTGGCTCTTACTGAAGGAGGCTTCATTGTCACTACTTCCACAGCAATAGCTTGGGGTGTATTAGGAGTAGCTGCTTATATGTATGGGCGTTATCTAGGAAGTAGACGTTAATCTAAATATAGAAGGAAATTAACTATGAATCGTAACCTAAATCTCAATACACTCTTACCTAAATTAGCTACTGTAATTCCTTTGTCGGCTATAGCTCTCAATCTCGCGCTTCATCTGATTCGTACAGGTTCATTAGTATCCTTTGATTGGCAATGGACTGTAGTTGGTTTGCTTGCTTCGAGCTATTTTGGTATTTTTTGTAAGGATTTGACGAAAAATAATCAAAACTATAAAAGATCAATCTGAATGAAAAGGATTTTGTGCATGTAAATAGGAGTCTGCTATGAAAAAAATCTTATTAGGATTTGCTGAGGGGTATTTTGTCGTATCGATTATTCTTTATATCGCAACGTATTTGATTATGAAAAATCTGATCAATACTCTGTTTTATCCAGAAACCTATCCAATTCTGCTTGGTCTGTTTTATCTAGGATACAAGTACAAAACAAAAGAAAGTACGAGTGGGAATTGATGGACCATCAGATTGGAGTTTGAGATGAAAGTTGTTCAATTACTAGAAAAAACTTGGCCAGAGACCACTGTATTATTTAGCTCGATGGCTTATCTAATGATTAGAATCGTGGCCGATATAAACAAGATACATCTACCTACATGGTTTGAATGTTTTGATCTACCTACGATTTCATTATTTTTGATGACATTTATCTCACTTTATAGAAGTAAAGAGAATATCATTTCAGAATAGTTTATTTCTGGGCATTCATTTTTTAACGGTTACTTTAAGCAGGCAGAACTTTTGTTCTGCTTTTTACATTTAAATGATAGTTTATGCTTTTTAAAGTGCGTTTTAGGCGCAAAAATGGTTTATTTAGGAATATTTTCCTGTTTTTATCCTTATTTGGTTAAAATAATCTTACAAAGTTTTTAAGAGATTGTTAGAAAAAAGGAGATGGATATGAAATTTGGGAAAAGGCACTATCGTCCCCAGGTGGATCAGATGGATTGTGGCGTGGCTTCCTTGGCTATGGTATTTGGCTACTACGGTAGTTATTACTCCTTGGCTCATCTACGAGAGTTAGCCAAGACGACCATGGATGGGACGACCGCTTTGGGACTTGTAAAGGTGGCAGAGGAGATTGGGTTTGAGACGCGGGCTATCAAGGCGGATATGACGCTCTTTGATCTGCCAGATTTGACCTTTCCTTTTGTGGCTCATGTGCTCAAGGAAGGGAAGTTGCTCCACTACTATGTGGTGATAGGTCAGGATAAAAAGCACATTCATATCGCTGATCCAGATCCTGGTATCAAGCTGACCAAGATTTCTCGTGAGCGGTTTGCGCAAGAATGGACAGGAGTCAGTCTCTTTATGGCGCCATCTCCGGACTATAAACCCCATAAGGAGAAAAAACAGGGTCTCCTATCCTTCTTGCCAATCTTACTCAAACAGCGTGGCTTAATTACCAATATCGTCCTAGCGACACTCTTGGTAACCTTGATCAATATCGTGGGTTCCTACTATCTTCAGTCCATCATTGATAGTTACGTGCCAGACCAGATGCGCTCGACGCTGGGCATCATCTCAATAGGACTAGTCATCGTCTATATTCTCCAGCAGATTTTGTCTTATGCGCAGGAATACCTCTTACTTGTTCTGGGTCAACGGTTGTCCATCGATGTGATTTTGTCCTACATCAAGCATGTTTTTCATCTGCCGATGTCCTTTTTCGCGACACGCAGGACAGGAGAAATCGTGTCTCGTTTCACGGATGCTAACAGTATCATTGACGCGCTAGCTTCGACCATTCTGTCGATTTTCCTAGATGTGTCGACGATTTTGATTATCTCGCTTGTCTTGTTTTCACAAAATATGACGCTCTTTTTCATTAGTCTACTTGCGCTTCCTATCTATACAGTGATTATCTTTGCCTTTATGAAGCCGTTTGAAAAGATGAATCGGGATACCATGGAAGCCAATGCGGTTCTGTCTTCTTCTATCATTGAGGACATCAATGGTATTGAAACTATCAAGTCCTTGACCAGTGAAAGTCAGCGTTACCAAAAGATTGACAAGGAATTTGTGGATTATCTGAAAAAATCCTTTACCTATAGTCGGGCAGAGAGTCAGCAAAAGGCTCTGAAAAAAGTTGCCCATCTCTTACTTAATGTCGGTATTCTCTGGATGGGAGCTGTTCTGGTCATGGATGGCAAGATGAGTTTGGGGCAGTTGATTACCTATAATACCTTGCTTGTTTATTTTACAAATCCATTGGAAAATATCATTAACCTGCAAACCAAGCTTCAGACAGCGCAGGTTGCCAATAACCGTCTGAATGAGGTTTATCTGGTAGCTTCTGAGTTTGAGGAGAAGAAAACAGTTGGGGATCTGAGCTTGATGAAGGGAGAGATGACTTTCAAGCAGGTTTACTATAAGTATGGCTATGGTCGAGACGTCTTGTCGGATATCAATTTGACTATTCCGCAGGGTTCTAAGGTGGCTTTTGTGGGGATTTCAGGGTCAGGTAAGACGACCTTGGCCAAGATGATGGTTAATTTTTACGACCCAAGTCAGGGAGAGATTAGTCTGGGTGGTGTCAATCTCAATCAGATTGATAAAAAGGCTCTGCGTCAGTATATCAACTATCTGCCTCAACAGCCCTATGTCTTTAACGGAACGATTTTGGACAATCTTCTCCTTGGAGCCAAGGAGGGGACGACTCAAGAGGATATCTTACGGGCGGTCGAATTGGCAGAGATTCGGGAGGATATCGAGCGCATGCCACTGAATTATCAGACAGAATTGACTTCGGATGGAGCAGGGATTTCAGGTGGTCAACGTCAGAGAATTGCTCTGGCGCGTGCTCTCTTGACAGATGCACCGGTCTTGATTTTGGATGAGGCGACCAGCAGTTTGGATATTTTGACAGAGAAGCGAATTGTCGATAATCTCATGGCTTTAGACAAGACCTTGATTTTCATTGCCCACCGCTTGACCATTGCTGAGCGGACAGAGAAGGTTGTTGTCTTGGATCAGGGCAAGATTGTTGAAGAAGGAAATCATGCTGATTTACTTGCACAGGGTGGCTTTTACGCCCATTTGGTGAATAGCTAGAAAGAGGAGAGGATGAAACCAGAATTTTTAGAAAGTGCGGAGTTTTATAATCGTCGTTACCATAATTTTTCCAGTCGGGTGATTTTACCTATGTCACTTCTGCTCATGTTTTTACTGGGATTTGCAGTTTTTGCAGAGAAAGAGATTAGTTTGTCTACCAGAGCGACTGTCGAACCTAGTCGGATCATTGCCAATATCCAGTCGACTAGCAATCAACGCATTGTGGCAAATTATCTGGAAGAAAATAAACTAGTCAAGCAGGGGGAACTCCTCGTTCAGTACCAGCAAGGTGCGGAAGCTGTCCAGGTTGAGGCATATGCCAGTCAATTGGAGATGTTAAAGGATCAAAAAAAGCAGTTGGGGTATTTGCAATCCAGTTTGAAAGAGGGGAGTGATCAATTTCCAGAGGCGGATAAGTTTGGTTATCAGGAGATGTTTCGAGACTATCTCAGCCAAGCTAGTAGTCTTAGGAGTAATGTTTCTCAGCAAAATGCCAGCATCTCCTCTCAAAATGCGGCAGCAAGTCAGAGCCAGGCCGAGATTGGCAATCTTATCAGTCAAACAGAGGATAAAATTCGAGACTATAAAACAGCAAAGTCAGCGATTGAAAAGGGAGATCAACTGGATAGTCAGAATCCAGCCTACTCTTTTTATCAGACCTATAAAAATCAAGGTGAAGAAGATCCGCAAGCTAAATCGCAGGTTATTGCGCAAGTGGATGCACAAATTGCTCAGCTAGAGTCCAGTCTAGCTACGTATCGTGTACAGTATGCGGGTTCTGGAGCTCAACAGGCTCATGCAACGGGACTGGATAGTCAACTGGAATCGCTCAAATCTCAGCACTTAGTCAAAGTCGGTCAGGAATTAACTCTTTTGGATCAGAAAATTTTGGAGGCGGAATCGGGTAAGAAGGTACAGGGAGGTCTCCTAGATAAAGGGAAGATTACAGCAAGTGAGGATGGGGTGCTTCACCTCAATCCTGAGACTAGTGAATCTACGATGGTCGCAGAAGGAACCCTGCTAGCCCAACTCTACCCATCCTTGGAAAAAGAAGGGAAAACCAAACTCACAGCTTATCTCAGTTCAAAAGATGTTGCTAGAGTCAAGATTGGGGACTCTGTTCGTTATACTACGACTAATGATGCGAAGAATCAAATTTTCCTGGATTCTACGATTACAAGTATCGATGCGACAGCTACAAAGACTGAAAAAGGGAATTTCTTTAAAATTGAGGCGGAGACCCATCTGACTTCTGAGCAGGCTGAAAAACTTCGCTATGGTTTAGAAGGCCGCCTGCAGATGATTACGGGAAAGAAAAGCTATCTCCGTTATTTTTGGGATCAATTTTTGAATAAAGGGTAATATTCGTGTTTTTCAGAGGATAAATGATTTTAAAACTGTAAGAAGAGCTTATCTTGCAGTTTTTCTTTACGCTTAAAATAGGAAAACGTTATTTATTCGTAAAAACCTTGAATTTTCCATGCTTTTGTGGTAGAATGTGCTCAAGTAAAACGAAAGGCGAACTTTAAAATGTCAAAACAACTGATCTATTCGGGAAAAGCCAAGGATATCTATACAACTGAGGATGAAAATCTCATTATTTCAACTTACAAGGACCAAGCAACTGCCTTCAACGGTGTCAAGAAGGAGCAGATTGCGGGCAAGGGAGTGTTAAATAATCAGATTTCATCTTTTATTTTTGAGAAATTAAATGCGGCTGGTGTAGCGACTCATTTTGTGGAGAAACTTTCAGACACGGAACAACTCAATAAAAAGGTGGAGATTATTCCTTTGGAAGTTGTGCTCCGCAACTACACGGCTGGTTCCTTTTCAAAACGTTTTGGCGTAGAAGAAGGTATCGCATTTGAGACTCCAATTGTCGAATTTTACTATAAAAATGACGATTTGGATGATCCTTTTATCAATGATGAGCATGTGAAATTCCTAAAAATTGCGGATGACCAGCAGATTGCTTACTTGAAGGAAGAGACGCGTCGTATCAATGAGCTTTTGAAAGCTTGGTTTGCTGAGATTGGCCTTAAATTGATTGACTTTAAGCTAGAGTTCGGTTTTGACAAGGATGGCAAGATTATCTTGGCAGACGAGTTTTCACCAGATAACTGCCGTTTGTGGGATGCAGATGGCAACCACATGGACAAGGATGTTTTTCGTAGGGGATTGGGAGAACTAACCGACGTTTATGAGATTGTCTGGGAGAAATTGCAGGAATTGAAATAATCTGTTTGCAAGACTCTCAAGTTCGTTTGGTAATATTGCAAGAGCTGAAATAAAGGAATAAGAATTGATGGATAAACGTATTTTTGTTGAGAAAAAGGCTGATTTTCAGGTTAAATCAGAGAGTTTGGTAAGGGAGCTCCAGCACAACTTGGGACTGTCAACTTTGAAAAGTATTCGCATTGTGCAAGTTTATGATGTCTTTGATTTGGCAGAGAATTTGTTTGCGCCTGCAGAAAAACATATCTTCTCTGAGCAGGTGACAGACCATGTCTTGGATGAATCAGCCGTGCAAGCGGATCTTACCAACTATGCTTTCTTTGCCATTGAAAGTTTGCCAGGGCAATTTGACCAGCGTGCAGCTTCTTCACAGGAAGCCTTGCTTTTACTGGGAAGTTCAAGTGATGTAATAGTCAACACAGCCCAGCTTTACTTGGTCAATAAGGATATTGATGCGACTGAGTTGGAAGCGGTCAAGAACTACCTGCTCAACCCAGTTGATTCTCGTTTCAAGGACATCACGACAGGGATTGCCAAGCAGGAATTTTCAGAGTCAGACAAGACCATTCCTAAATTGACTTTCTTTGAAAGTTATACGGCAGAAGACTTTGCTCGCTACAAGGCCGAGCAAGGGATGGCTATGGAAGTGGATGATTTGCTCTTTATCCAAGACTATTTCAAGTCAATCGGGCGCGTGCCGACGGAAACAGAACTCAAGGTTTTGGACACTTACTGGTCTGACCACTGCCGTCACACGACTTTTGAGACAGAGTTGAAACACATCGACTTTTCAGCTTCTAAATTCCAAAAGCAATTGCAGTCAACCTATGACAAGTATATTGCCATGCGTGATGAGTTGGGGCGTTCTGAAAAACCGCAAACCTTGATGGATATGGCGACTATTTTCGGTCGTTATGAGCGTGCCAATGGACGTTTGGACGACATGGAAGTGTCAGACGAAATCAATGCTTGCTCAGTCGAAATCGAAGTGGATGTTGATGGTGTGAAAGAGCCATGGCTCCTAATGTTCAAGAATGAAACTCACAACCACCCAACTGAGATTGAACCATTTGGTGGGGCTGCTACCTGTATCGGTGGAGCCATTCGTGACCCATTGTCAGGCCGTTCCTACGTTTACCAAGCTATGCGTATCTCAGGTGCTGGTGATATTACAGCTCCGATTTCAGAAACGCGCGCTGGTAAATTGCCACAACAAGTCATTTCGAAGACAGCGGCTCATGGTTATTCCTCGTATGGTAACCAAATTGGTCTTGCAACGACCTACGTTCGTGAATACTTCCACCCAGGTTTCGTTGCTAAGCGTATGGAGCTAGGTGCAGTTGTCGGTGCGGCTCCTAAGGAAAATGTTGTCCGTGAAAAACCGGAAGCGGGTGATGTCATTATCCTCCTTGGAGGTAAGACTGGACGTGATGGTGTCGGTGGTGCGACAGGTTCTTCTAAGGTTCAAACAGTTGAGTCTGTGGAAACTGCTGGAGCTGAAGTTCAAAAAGGGAATGCCATCGAAGAACGCAAGATTCAACGTCTGTTCCGTAATGGCGATGTGACTCGTCTTATCAAAAAATCAAATGATTTTGGCGCTGGTGGTGTCTGTGTGGCTATCGGTGAATTAGCAGACGGTCTTGAAATCGACCTCAACAAAGTGCCTCTTAAATACCAAGGCTTGAATGGTACCGAAATTGCCATCTCTGAATCTCAAGAACGGATGGCAGTCGTGGTTCGTCCTGAAGATGTGGATACCTTCGTTGCTGAATGTAACAAAGAGAATATTGACGCTGTTGTGGTTGCGACAGTGACTGAAAAACCAAATCTAGTCATGCACTGGAATGGTGAAACAATCGTGGACTTAGAGCGTCGTTTCCTTGATACCAATGGTGTGCGCGTGGTTGTCGATGCTAAAGTTGTGGACAAAGATGTCAAGCTTCCAGAAGAACGTCAAACATCTGCTAACACACTTGAAGTTGATACCCTTGCGGTTCTATCTGATTTGAATCATGCGAGTCAAAAAGGATTACAGACTATCTTTGACTGCTCTGTTGGACGCTCAACGGTTAATCACCCACTTGGTGGTCGTTACCAACTCACACCAACTGAGGCATCTGTGCAGAAATTACCAGTTCAACACGGTGTGACTCATACTGCGTCTGTTATGGCTCAAGGATTCAACCCATATGTAGCTGAATGGTCTCCATACCACGGTGCTGCCTATGCGGTGATCGAAGCAACTGCTCGTTTGGTGGCTACTGGTGCCAACTGGTCTAAGGCTCGTTTCTCTTACCAAGAGTACTTCGAGCGCATGGATAAACAAGCTGAGCGTTTTGGTCAGCCAGTAGCAGCTCTCCTAGGTTCTATCGAAGCTCAGATTCAGCTTGGCTTGCCATCTATCGGTGGTAAGGACTCTATGTCTGGTACCTTTGAAGAATTGACGGTGCCACCAACCTTAGTTGCTTTTGGAGTGACAACAGCAGATAGCCGTAAGGTGCTCTCTCCAGAATTTAAAGTTGCTGGTGAAAATATCTACTACATCCCAGGTCAAACCCTCTCTGCAGAAATTGATTTTGACTTGATTAAGTCTAACTTTTCTCAGTTTGAAGCCCTTCAAAAGGCTCACAAAGTAACAGCAGCTTCAGCCGTTAAATACGGCGGTGTGGTTGAAAGTTTGGCCCTTGCTACTTTTGGAAATCATATCGGTGCAGAAGTAACCTTGCCTGAACTTGAAACGGCTTTGACAGCTCAATTAGGCGGATTTGTCTTCACATCTCCTGAAGAAATCGCTGGAGTAGGGAAGATTGGACAAACGAAAGCAGCCTTTACACTGACTGTAAACGGTGTGAAGCTAGATGGACACAAACTTGACAGTGCCTTCCAAGGAAAACTGGAAGAAGTTTACCCAACAGAATTTGCACAAGCCAAAGAACTAGCTGAAGTACCAGCTGTGGTATCAGATGTTGTGATTAAAGCAAAAGAAAAGGTTGAAAAACCTGTGGTTTATATCCCAGTCTTCCCAGGAACCAACTCAGAATATGACTCAGCCAAGGCCTTTGAAAAAGAAGGTGCAGAGGTCAACTTGGTGCCATTCGTGACCTTGAATGAAGAGGCTATTGTCAAGTCAGTTGAAACTATGGTTGACAATATCAGCAAGGCTAACATTCTCTTCTTTGCAGGTGGATTCTCAGCTGCGGACGAGCCAGATGGTTCAGCTAAGTTTATTGTCAATATCCTGCTCAATGAAAAAGTGCGTGTAGCTATTGATAGTTTTATCGCTCGTGGTGGCTTGATTATCGGTATCTGTAATGGATTCCAGGCCTTGGTCAAATCAGGTCTTCTTCCATACGGAAACTTCGAGGGTGCCAATAGTACTAGCCCAACCCTCTTCTACAATGATGCCAACCAACACGTGGCCAAGATGGTGGAAACTCGCATTGCCAATACTAACTCACCATGGCTTGCTGGAGTGCAAGTGGGAGATATCCACGCTATTCCTGTTTCGCACGGTGAAGGGAAGTTTGTCGTGACAGCTGAGGAATTTGCAGAGCTCCGTGACAATGGACAAATTTTCAGCCAATATGTTGACTTTGAAGGCAAACCTAGCATGGATTCTAAGTACAATCCGAATGGTTCTATCCATGCCATCGAAGGAATTACCAGCAAGAACGGTCAAATCATTGGGAAGATGGGACACTCTGAACGTTATGAAGACGGTCTTTTCCAAAACATCCCAGGAAATAAAGACCAGCACCTGTTTGCGTCGGCTGTGCGTTATTTCACAGGGAAATAAAAGGTATAAAAAATGACATACGAAGTAAAATCTCTTAATGAAGAATGTGGTGTTTTCGGTATCTGGGGGCATCCAGATGCTGCTAAATTAACCTATTTTGGGCTCCACAGTCTTCAGCACCGTGGTCAGGAGGGGGCAGGAATCCTCTCCAATGATCAAGGGAAACTAAAGCGTCATCGTGACATGGGGCTTTTATCAGAAGTGTTCAGAAACCCAGCTAATTTGGATAAACTGACTGGAACGAGCGCGATTGGGCATGTTCGTTACGCGACTGCTGGCGAAGCTTCTGTGGATAACATCCAGCCTTTCCTCTTTCGCTTTCATGATATGCAGTTTGGACTTGCTCATAACGGAAACTTGACCAATGCCGAATCGCTCAAGAAAGAATTGGAACAAAGAGGAGCTATTTTCAGTTCAACTTCGGACTCAGAAATCTTGGCTCACCTCATTCGTCGCAGTCACAATCCCAACTTGATGGGCAAAATCAAAGAGGCGCTCAGCCTTGTAAAAGGTGGTTTTGCCTATATCTTGTTGTTTGAAGACAAGTTGATTGCGGCTCTTGATCCCAATGGCTTCCGTCCGCTTTCTATTGGGAAAATGGCAAACGGAGCGGTGGTGGTTTCATCAGAAACCTGTGCCTTTGAGGTCATCGGTGCCGAGTGGATTCGTGATGTAAAACCAGGAGAGATTGTAATCGTGGATGACAATGGGATTCAGTATGATAGCTATACGAATGATACCCAGTTGGCGATCTGCTCTATGGAGTATATCTACTTTGCCCGTCCTGACTCTAATATCCATGGTGTTAATGTCCATACAGCTCGCAAACGTATGGGGGCTCAATTAGCGCGTGAATTTAAGCATGAGGCAGATATTGTGGTCGGTGTGCCAAATTCCTCGCTCAGCGCAGCTATGGGATTTGCAGAAGAATCTGGTCTACCAAATGAAATGGGTCTGATCAAAAACCAATACACCCAACGCACCTTTATCCAACCGACTCAAGAATTGCGGGAGCAAGGGGTGCGGATGAAACTGTCTGCTGTTTCGGGCGTTGTCAAAGGCAAACGTGTGGTGATGATTGATGATTCCATTGTTCGTGGGACAACCTCTCGCCGTATCGTTCAGCTTTTGAAAGAAGCAGGTGCGTCTGAGGTTCACGTTGCCATTGGTAGTCCAGCGCTGGCTTATCCATGTTTCTACGGGATTGATATCCAGACGCGTCAGGAGTTGATTGCGGCTAATCATACAGTCGAAGAAACTCGCCAAATTATTGGTGCGGATAGCCTGACCTATCTTTCGATTGATGGCTTGATTAATTCTATCGGCATCGAAACAGATGCGCCAAATGGTGGTCTCTGTGTCGCTTACTTTGACGGCGACTACCCAACTCCTCTCTACGACTATGAGGAAGAATATCGTAGAAGTTTGGGTGACAAGATCAGTTTTTACAAATAGACAGATAAAGACTCTCCATTAAAGGAAAGGAATAAACAAATGACAAATAAAAATGCTTATGCGCAGTCTGGTGTGGATGTTGAAGCGGGTTATGAAGTTGTTGAACGGATCAAAAAGCACGTGGCTCGTACGGAGCGTGCAGGTGTTATGGGAGCTCTTGGTGGTTTCGGTGGCATGTTTGACCTTTCAAAGACGGGGGTCAAAGAGCCGGTCTTGATCTCAGGGACTGATGGTGTCGGAACCAAGCTCATGTTGGCCATCAAATACGACAAGCATGATACCATCGGTCAGGACTGTGTGGCCATGTGTGTCAATGATATCATCGCTGCAGGTGCGGAGCCCCTCTATTTCCTTGACTACGTAGCGACAGGGAAGAATGAACCAGCTAAGCTAGAACAAGTAGTCGCTGGTGTTGCAGAAGGCTGTGTGCAGGCTGGTGCTGCCCTCATTGGTGGGGAAACGGCTGAAATGCCTGGCATGTACGGCGAAGATGACTATGACTTGGCTGGTTTTGCGGTCGGTGTGGCTGAAAAATCTCAAATCATTGACGGTTCAAAAGTGGCAGAGGGAGATGTTCTTCTCGGACTTGCTTCAAGTGGGATTCATTCCAATGGTTACTCTCTCGTCCGTCGTGTCTTTGCGGATTACACAGGTGAGGAAGTCTTTCCAGAATTGGAAGGCAAGCAACTCAAGGAAGTTCTTCTTGAGCCGACTCGTATCTATGTCAAGGCTGTTTTGCCACTCATCAAGGAAGGCTTGGTAAATGGTATTGCCCACATCACTGGTGGTGGCTTTATCGAAAATGTCCCTCGTATGTTTGCAGCTGACTTGGCTGCTGAGATTGAGGAAGACAAGGTTCCAGTTTTATCGATTTTCAGAGCCCTTGAAAAATACGGTCAGATCAAACATGAAGAAATGTTTGAAATCTTCAATATGGGTGTGGGACTTATGTTTGCAGTTAGCCCTGAAAATGTAAGTCGTGTCAAGGAATTGTTGGATGAACCAGTCTATGAAATTGGTCGTATCGTCAAGAAAGAAAACGAAAGTGTCATCATCAAATGAAAAAAATAGCGGTTTTTGCCTCTGGTAATGGCTCAAATTTTCAGGTGATTGCGGAAGAATTTCCAGTGGAGTTTGTCTTTTCAGACCATCGTGACGCCTATGTGCTCGAACGTGCAGACAAGCTCGGCGTTCTGTCCTATGCTTTTGAACTCAAGGAGTTTGAGAACAAGGCGGACTACGAAGCAGCTCTTGTCGAGCTCTTGGAAGAACATCAGATTGACTTGGTTTGCCTCGCCGGCTACATGAAAATCGTTGGCCCAACCTTATTGGAGGCCTATGAAGGTCGAATTATCAACATTCATCCAGCCTATTTGCCAGAATTTCCAGGAGCTCATGGGATTGAGGACGCTTGGAATGCTGCTGTTGCTGAGAGCGGCGTGACCATTCACTGGGTGGACTCGGGTGTGGATACAGGAAAGGTCATCAAACAAGTCCGTGTGCCACGTCTAGCTGATGATACCATCGATAGCTTTGAAGAACGCATTCATGAAGCGGAGTACAAGTTGTATCCAGAGGTTATTAGAGAATTGTTGGATAAGTAAATGAAAGGAAATAACATGACTAAACGCGCCTTAATCAGCGTCTCAGACAAAGCGGGCATTGTTGAATTTGCCCAAGAACTTAAAAAACTTGGTTGGGAGATTATCTCAACAGGTGGTACCAAAGTTGCCCTTGACAATGCTGGGGTGGAGACCATTGCAATTGATGATGTGACGGGCTTCCCAGAAATGATGGATGGCCGTGTCAAGACCCTTCACCCAAATATCCATGGTGGGCTCCTCGCTCGTCGTGATCTCGATAGCCATCTAGAGGCTGCTAAGGACAATCAAATCGAACTCATCGACCTTGTGGTGGTCAACCTTTACCCATTCAAGGAAACCATTCTTAAACCAGACGTGACGTACGCTGATGCGGTTGAGAACATCGATATCGGTGGGCCATCTATGCTTCGTTCAGCAGCTAAAAACCACGCTAGCGTGACCGTTGTTGTAGACCCTGCTGACTATGCTGTTGTTCTTGACGAATTGGCAGCAAACGGCGAAACCTCTTATGAAACTCGCCAACGTTTGGCGGCTAAGGTTTTCCGTCACACAGCAGCTTACGATGCCTTGATTGCAGAGTATTTCACAGCTCAAGTGGGTGAAAGCAAACCTGAAAAACTCACTCTGACTTATGACCTTAAACAAGCTATGCGTTACGGTGAAAATCCTCAACAAGATGCCGATTTCTATCAAAAAGCTCTTCCTACGGAATACTCCATTGCATCAGCGAAACAACTGAACGGTAAAGAATTGTCCTTCAATAATATTCGTGATGCGGATGCGGCCATCCGTATTATCCGTGATTTCAAAGATCGTCCAACCGTTGTGGCTCTCAAACACATGAACCCATGTGGAATTGGTCAAGCTGATGACATCGAAACTGCTTGGGACTATGCTTATGAGTCTGACCAAGTGTCTATCTTTGGTGGAATTGTCGTCCTTAACCGTGAGGTGGATGCTGCGACTGCTGAGAAGATGCATGGCGTTTTCCTTGAAATCATCATCGCACCAAGCTATACGAATGAAGCGCTAGCTATTTTGACCAACAAAAAGAAAAACTTGCGTATCCTTGCCTTGCCATTTGACGCTCAAGAGGCTAGTGAAGTGGAAGCAGAATATACAGGTGTAGTTGGTGGACTTCTGGTGCAAAACCAAGACGTGGTCAAAGAAAGCCCAGCTGACTGGCAAGTGGTGACCAAACGTCAGCCAACTGAGACAGAAGCGACAGCTCTTGAGTTCGCTTGGAAGGCTATTAAATACGTCAAATCAAATGGGATTATCGTGACCAACGACCACATGACACTTGGTGTTGGTCCAGGTCAGACTAACCGTGTGGCTTCTGTTCGCATCGCTATTGATCAAGCTAAAGACCGTCTTGACGGCGCTGTTCTTGCTTCGGATGCCTTCTTCCCATTTGCGGATAACGTGGAAGAAATCGCTAAGGCAGGTATCAAAGCCATCATCCAGCCTGGTGGATCCGTCCGTGACCAAGAATCCATCGAAGCTGCTGACAAATACGGCTTGACTATGGTCTTCACAGGAGTGAGACATTTTAGACACTAAAAAGCAAAAGGGAAGAAAATAGTTTCTTTCCTTTTTTGGCTTAAAATGCTAAGTGAAACAAGATTAAAACGAACGTTTGTGATATAATATTAGTAAATAATTCGCAAAAGAGGTTGAGAGATGAAGCTGTTAGTTGTCGGTTCGGGCGGTCGTGAACATGCCATTGCTAAGAAGTTGCTTGAGTCAAAAGACGTTGAAAAAGTCTTTGTAGCTCCTGGGAATGACGGGATGACTCTGGATGGTCTGGAATTGGTAAATATTTCTATTTCCGAACATTCTAAATTGATTGAGTTTGCAAAAGCTAACGATATTGCTTGGTCCTTCATTGGTCCAGATGACGCCCTTGCGGCTGGGATTGTGGATGAGTTCAATGCAGCTGGGCTCAAGGCTTTTGGTCCGACTAGGGCTGCAGCGGAGCTGGAGTGGTCCAAGGATTTTGCTAAGGAAATCATGGTCAAATACGACGTTCCAACAGCAGCCTATGGCACATTTTCAGATTTCGAAGCAGCTAAGGTTTATATCGAGGAGAAAGGCGCTCCAATCGTTGTCAAGGCAGATGGTTTGGCACTTGGGAAGGGTGTCGTCGTTGCGGAGACGGTTGAGCAAGCAGTCGAAGCTGCTCATGAGATGCTTTTGGACAATAAATTCGGTGACTCAGGTGCGCGTGTGGTTATCGAGGAATTCCTTGAAGGAGAGGAATTTTCACTTTTTGCCTTTGTCAATGGTGACAAGTTCTACACCATGCCAACAGCTCAGGACCACAAACGTGCCTATGATGGCGACAAGGGGCCTAACACTGGTGGGATGGGTGCCTATGCACCAGTTCCCCACTTACCACAGAGTGTAGTTGATACGGCAGTGGAGACTATTGTCAAGCCAGTTCTTGAAGGGATGATTAAAGAAGGTCGTCCGTACCTTGGTGTCCTCTACGCGGGGCTTATTTTGACTGCTGACGGTCCGAAGGTTATAGAGTTCAACGCTCGTTTTGGTGATCCCGAAACACAGATTATCTTGCCTCGTTTGACATCTGACTTTGCGCAAAATATCACGGATATTCTTGATGGCAAGGATCCGAACATCACGTGGACGGACAAGGGTGTGACTCTGGGTGTGGTTGTCGCATCCCAGGGCTACCCGCTAGACTATGAAAAAGGTGTTAAGCTTCCATCCAAGACCGAAGGCGACATTATCACCTACTATGCTGGAGCTAAGTTTGCGGAAAATAGCAGAGCATTGCTATCCAACGGCGGACGTGTCTATATGCTGGTCACCACAGCAGATACCGTCAAAGAAGCCCAAGATACCATCTACAAGGAACTCGACAAACAAAACACAGAAGGCCTCTTCTACCGAACAGATATCGGAAGCAAGGCTATAAAAGATTAACAGACATATTTGCCATAGCGAGCGAAAGCGAGCCACTATAGAATAATCGTCGCAGTAGTGGAACTCCTAGTAGCTTTGCTACTAGGAGCGGAAAACTGGAGACCTAGGCTCCAGTTTTAGTAATGGAACGCCACAAGCGTTCGCTTACGTCCGCACTACATTAGACGATTATTAAAAAGAAAAATAAAAATTCACAAAATACGTTAATGGTCGTATGGTTTGCGAGCATTAGCGAGCTAATATAGAGCAATCACCGCCGTTGTGAAAGAACGATTGGATTATAAGCCAATCGTTTAGGGAAATCGGAAGACCTTGGGCTTCCGATTTAGGCATGAGACACCTTTGGTGGCTGCTGCCGTCCCTCACAACCTAAGGTGATTGTTGAAAGGAAGAAAAAGGAGAAGAAATGAAACCAGTAATTTCCATTATCATGGGCTCAAAATCCGACTGGGCAACCATGCAAAAAACAGCAGAAGTCCTAGACCGCTTCGGTGTAGCCTACGAAAAGAAAGTTGTCTCTGCTCACCGCACACCAGATCTCATGTTCAGACATGCGGAAGAAGCTCGTAGTCGCGGTATCAAGGCCATTATCGCAGGTGCAGGTGGCGCAGCCCATTTGCCAGGTATGGTTGCAGCGAAAACAACCCTTCCAGTCATTGGTGTGCCCGTCAAATCGCGCGCTCTTAGTGGCGTGGACTCGCTCTACTCTATCGTACAGATGCCAGGTGGCGTGCCTGTTGCGACGATGGCTATCGGTGAAGCAGGAGCGACAAATGCGGCCCTCTTTGCCCTCCGTCTCCTTTCAGTAGAGGACCAGGCTATTGCTACAGCTTTAGCAGATTTCGCAGAAGAGCAAGGAAAAATCGCAGAGGAGTCTACCAATGAGCTCATCTAAAACAATCGGAATTATCGGAGGTGGTCAGCTGGGTCAGATGATGGCCATTTCAGCTATCTACATGGGGCACAAGGTTATCGCGTTGGATCCGGCAGTGGATTGCCCGGCCTCTCGCGTCGCGGAGATTATCGTGGCTCCTTATAATGATGTGGACGCCCTTCGTCAGTTGGCTGAGCGTTGCGATGTCCTCACTTATGAGTTTGAAAATGTTGATGCAGACGGTTTGGATGCGGTTGTCAAGGATGGACAGCTCCCTCAAGGGACTGACCTACTTCGCATTTCCCAAAACCGGATTTTTGAGAAGGACTTTCTTTCAAATAAGGCTCAAGTCACTGTGGCACCCTACAAGGTTGTGACTTCAAGTCAAGATTTGGCAGATATTGACCTTTCTAAAAACTATGTCCTTAAGACCGCGACTGGAGGCTACGATGGGCATGGACAAAAGGTTATTCGTTCAGAAGCAGACTTGGAAGAAGCCCGTGCACTAGCCGACTCAGCAGACTGTGTCTTGGAAGAATTCGTCAACTTTGACCTTGAAATTTCTGTCATCGTGTCAGGCAATGGCAAGGATGTGACAGTTTTTCCGGTTCAGGAAAATATCCATCGCAATAACATCCTTTCAAAAACTATTGTGCCTGCTCGCATTTCAGAAAGTCTAGCAGAAAAAGCAAAAGCAATGGCAGTGCGAATCGCTGAACAACTGAACTTGTCTGGAACCCTCTGTGTGGAAATGTTTGCGACAGCGGATGACATCATTGTCAACGAAATTGCGCCACGTCCACACAACTCAGGACACTACTCTATCGAAGCCTGTGACTTCTCGCAGTTTGACACCCATATCTTGGGTGTTCTAGGAGCACCATTACCAGCCATCCACCTGCATGCGCCTGCTGTTATGCTTAATGTTCTCGGCCAGCATGTCGAGGCCGCTGAAAAATATGTCACAGAAAATCCAAGCGCCCACCTCCACATGTATGGTAAAATAGAAGCGAAGCACAACCGCAAGATGGGACATGTGACTTTGTTTAGTGATGTGCCGGATAGCGTGGTTGAGTTTGGGGAGGGGATTGATTTTTGAAATGGCAGAAGAATTTGATGAATTGCTAGATGATGAAATAACGACCGTAACACTGACTTATACGGACGATTTGATTGTTCCAGAGATTGCGGATAGAGATGGTATTCATATTTTAGAGAGAGCTGGCAATCAGCTAGTCTTAGAATATTCTTGTTCAGTGAAGGAAGTAAAGGATTATCTGAGTAGTTACGGCCTGCCTAGACATCCTGAGAGAATTTCATTTGAATTTTCTATACATGAAGACTTAAAAAATGATAATCTTTAAAGCTAAATGGAGACTAGTTTATGATTCAAATTATTGTCAACGCTTTTGTGGAGGAAGGAAAAGAAATCGCCGTTGTGAAAGTGCTCTTTGCCAGTGCCGACCATGAAAAAGTAAAAGCCAATATCAGGAATTAAAGATTCAATATCCAAACAATTATCTGGCTATCTATGATTTGCTATTGGGTACAGATTTAAGTAGCTTACCACACTATCCGTCGGTTGTGACAAGCAAGGAGGAGTTTAATTAGTCTATGAAAACTATCGGTCTGATTGGTGGTATGAGTTGGGAAAGCACCACATCTTACTACCAAATCATCAACGAAACCATCAAAAAAGAGCTGGGTGGTTTGCATTCAGCTAAGATTCTACTTTACAGTGTTGATTTTTCAGAGATTGAGCATTATCAGGCAGTTGGAGACTGGGAGAAAAGTGGTCAACTTTTGACAGATATTGCTAAGCGCCTGGAGCAAGCTGGTGCAGATTTCATTGTTATTTGTACCAACACCATGCACAAGGTTGCTCCGCAGATACAAGAAAAGATTACGATTCCAATCTTGCATATTGCGCAGGCAACTGCGCAGGCCTTGTTGGCTGACGGTATTCAAAAAGTCGGCCTCCTAGGGACCAAGTACACCATGAATCAAGATTTTTACAAGGAGAAATTAATAGAGTCTGGGTTAGAAGTACTGATTCCAGACCAAGCTGGCATTACAGAGGTCAATCGAATCATTTATGACGAGCTCTGCCTAGGGGACATCAAAGAAAGCTCAAAGCAGACTTATCTTGCCGTTATAGATGATTTGAAAAAAGCAGGCGCTGAAGCTGTTATCTTGGGTTGCACCGAGATTGGTCTTCTCGTTAAGCAATCCGGCACTGACCTGCCACTCTACGACACAACAGTGATTCATGCAGAGAAAGCGGCGGAGTGGGCGGTTAATAAAAGATTATAGAAGACAAGCACAACCGTAGGGTAGGACATGTGACTTTGTTTAGTGATGTGCCGGATGAGGTTGTGGAATTTGGGAAAGGAATTGATTTTTAGGGCATTGTACCTCTAAATCTATTTTAAATATTATTTGTTCTCAAGATAATTAGGAGAAAAGATGGATATAATTTCAAAATATTTGATTATTGAACGGCCTAATAGTTCCAAAAAATTATTATATAGTTCAGAAAATGAATTAATTAAGTCGTTGCAGAAGATGACGACATTAATATTTCAAGAAGATTCAATTGTAATTGATGATGGGAAAAGAGTTAAATACGGATTGAAACATATTCAAAAAGAATCCGGTAAAAGTGATGATGATAGCGAGAATTTGAGTCGATTTTACGTTTTAACTCTTACTTTTGACAGTGATGATGATATAGAACAATTTGAGTTGATAGATAAGGAAATGAATAATTTTATTGAGTCTTTCAATAATATGAGTATGCTAATTTTGGAAGATGTTATATCACAATACTATAGTAAAAAGGCGTATGAATTAATTCATATAATTGAAAATAAGACAAGATCATTGATAGCAGAGGTAATGTATCTAAAGTCAGATAATATGGATTGGGAAAAAGCACTCACCAAGAGTTTAGGAATTAGAGATACGGGGAAAGGTGAGAAGCCACTAGATGGAAAGTATTTTAGTGATTTAACAAAATTACTTTTTACTATTTACGAAGACGATACACGTGATGGCTATGATCCTAGAGAACTTTTTGTTGGAGGTATTAAAAATCTAGCGCAATTAACTAATAATGGAAATTTAGCAGAAGTTGACCCGGAAGAACTAAAAAATTATGTAAAACAGGTGCAAGAATACGCCCCTAAATCTGTATGGGATAGATATATTGTTGATTATTTGGAAGGTGGCGTAACGCTTTCAAATAACTTGAAAAATATATTAGAACTGTTGTCGAGCTCAAAGGGACCTCGAAATAGAATTGCGCATAATAAGTTCTTTCGTAGAAAGGATTACGAATCTCTTAAAAGTAATGTAGAAAAGCTTCTGGAATCAATAAGTAAAGCTGTTGATTCATTTGAATCAAATGTTGTTACTTCGTATTCGAATGAAGATAGTAACGATATTAAATCTATTTTTATTGCAACTCAGGAGAGTAGTTTAGATAAAAAAGAGATTTCAACTTCATTTCTGGAGGATCTGACAATTGTTGTTCCTGCAAGGCAAGAGGGATTTAAACAGGTTTTTCTTGGCGAGCAACAGTGGTATGATATTCGTATTTCTGAAGATAATCGAGATATGATTAAATTCATAGCTGCCTATGAAACAGCTCCAGTTAAGGGTATTCAATATATAGCAGAGATTGATGATATTGTTCCATCAGATAATTATGTAGGATACTGGAAAATCAAGTTTAAAAAAGATACGTTAAAGCAGTATGAAGAAAAAAAAGAATTTGAAACAGGTTTTCCCCCAAGAAATATTGTTTATACATCTAAAAAATTGTTAGATCAAACTGATAATCTAGATAATGTACTTTCCGTAAAAAAATTTTATGCAGTTGCAAAAGGTAAAGTACCTGGTATTTATACAACGTGGTTAGAAACTGAAAAACAAGTAACAGGTTTTTCAGGAGCGGTGTACAAATCCTTTACATCGTATATTGAAGCTTATAAGTTTTTACATTATGGAGTAGAATGAAAAATAACATATGTATTTATACTATAGTACGAACTCACGGATTGTTTAAGCTATAAAAGTTTAAAAAATAAAAATGAAAAAATTCCGTATTCTATTATTTGAATCTGAACGTCTAATCTCTGATAGAATAAAATAAACAACAAAGAAAGGAAACGGGTACCTAGTTTGCAGAATTGAACCCGGGCGGAAAGCTCGGAATTTAGATAAACCTCCTAGGACGTAAGCGTCCGTTGTTGGTTTCCTAAAATTCAGTCGCTTTCTAGTCGCCCTTGGTATCATAAACATGATCAACCGTTACTCTCGCCCTGAGATGGCGAACATTTGGAGTGAAGAAAATAAATACCGTGCTTGGCTTGAGGTGGAAATCTTGGCTGACGAGGCATGGGCTGAGTTGGGGGAAATCCCTAAGGAAGATGTGGCTTTGATTCGTGAAAAAGCGGACTTTGACATCGACCGTATTTTGGAGATTGAGCAGGAGACGCGTCACGATGTGGTGGCTTTCACGCGTGCGGTTTCTGAGACTCTTGGTGAAGAGCGCAAGTGGGTCCACTATGGTTTGACTTCTACCGACGTGGTAGATACAGCCTATGGTTACCTTTACAAGCAAGCCAACGACATCATCCGTCGGGACCTTGAAAACTTCACCAACATCATCGCTGACAAGGCTAAGGAGCATAAGTTCACTATCATGATGGGTCGTACCCACGGTGTGCACGCTGAGCCGACAACTTTTGGTCTTAAATTGGCGACTTGGTACAGCGAAATGAAGCGCAACATCGAGCGTTTCGAGCATGCGGCTGCTGGTGTGGAAGCTGGTAAGATTTCTGGTGCGGTTGGTAACTTTGCCAACATCCCACCATTCGTTGAAAAATACGTCTGCGACAAACTTGGTATCCGTGCTCAAGAAATCTCTACACAGGTGCTTCCTCGTGACCTTCACGCTGAGTACTTTGCAGTTCTTGCCAGCATCGCGACTTCAATCGAGCGTATGGCAACGGAAATCCGTGGTTTGCAAAAATCTGAACAACGTGAAGTGGAAGAGTTCTTCGCCAAGGGGCAAAAAGGGTCTTCAGCAATGCCTCACAAACGCAATCCAATCGGTTCTGAAAACATGACAGGTTTGGCGCGTGTCATTCGTGGTCACATGGTAACAGCTTATGAAAACGTAGCCCTTTGGCACGAACGTGATATCTCTCACTCATCAGCTGAGCGTATCATCACACCAGATACGACCATCTTGATCGACTACATGCTCAACCGTTTTGGCAATATCGTCAAGAACTTGACAGTCTTCCCAGAAAACATGATCCGCAACATGAACTCTACTTTTGGTTTGATTTTCAGCCAACGTGCTATGTTGACCTTGATTGAGAAAGGCATGACCCGTGAGCAAGCCTATGACTTGGTACAACCAAAAACAGCTCAATCATGGGATAACCAAGTAGACTTCAAACCACTCCTTGAAGCAGATCCAGAAGTGACTTCACGCCTCACTCAAGAAGAAATCGATGAAATCTTCAACCCTGCATACTACACCAAACGGGTGGATGAGATCTTTGAACGTATCGGACTTGGTAATTAATCATAAAACAAAAAAGCGAGATTCAATCTCGCTTTTTTCTATTCTCTTAGAAGAATCTTAGTCTTCTTTTCTCTTAGTCAGTCCGTAGGCTGCTAGTGTGGCCATAAGTCCTGCTGCGACCAAGCCTGCAGATTCTTGACTTCCTGTTGCAGGGAGTTGTTTTTCATCTGCTTTGCTAGTAGTTGCTTCAGCTTGCTCAGCTTTCTCAACGGCAGTTCCGACTTCGACCACCTGAGCGACCGCTTCCTGCGATACCGCACTATTGACAAGTGTTCTTTCTTCCTTGCCGTCAGCAGTAGTGCTGACAGAGTAGAAAATCGTACGGCGACCATTTACACCAGTAACGATGACTTGCGTTTGTCCGAGTGGCAATTGTGGATTTTCACGTGTCACAGTAGTGAACGGAATATCTTCCTCTTGGATATCCAGCCTTGGTTTCGCTTCGGCAGCTGGAGCAAGGCCACTTTCATCCCCTTTGTGGGTAATAGGGGCACCGATTTCAACCACTTGGGTCACAGGTTCTTTGGTTACTTGGCTATCTAGAACGGTTTCTGTTTGTTTACCATTTTCAGTAAGGACAGAGATGTAATGAGTGCGTTCGCCATCTACACCTGGTGTGACAATCTTTTCTTGCTTAGCTGTGAGGTTTGGATTTTCCTTCTTGATAACTTCAAATGGAATCTTTTCTGCTCTTGTGATGAGTTCCGGTTTGGTTTCAACATTGGCAGCTAGTTCATTTTCATCGAGGCTTCCTGAGTGAGTTGCCGCTGGTTTGAGGCCTAGGCGGGCTGCTTTGAGTTTGGCTACGAGAGCGTCTAACTCGGCTTGTTTGCTGCGGTTGAGGTTGTAGTTGAGAGCCTCTTTAGCTGCATTTAGAGCATCGAGACTTTCTTTGCTGTATCCTTCCAAGTTAGTAGGAATTTGAGCAAGCTCCTCACGGAGAGCATTGTAGTCAGCGCGGAAGTAGTCTTTGTTGTGATCTGCGAAGGCAGTCATGAGTTCAAAGATTTCTTCTTCCTTGTACTCAGCACTTGGTCTATCTGCCCAGATAGCAAGCATACTACCAATAGTAGGAAGGTCAACTTCAGGGTATTTAGTTGATGCTAGTTGATTAAATGGAGTTTTCTCGGTATTTTCGAGAGCTTTTTTGAGGAAGCCACCACCATCTTCTGGTTTTTGACCGAGAATGTAGTACCAGTCTCCGTTGGTATTAAGGAATTTATAGCCTTTACTTGCAAGGTACTGAGGAGATGCAAGGTTATAGCCCCACCATCCTTTAGACCAGTAAGAGATGATGACATCCTTGTCAAACTCAACATCATCCTTGTCCTCGTAGTAGAAACCATCGTTGAAGGCCATTGGTTGAAGGCCTCTTTCTTTAGCCATAGCAGCAAGAGTGTTAGAGTACTCAGCAAACTTGCCATAGAGTCCATACCATTTGAGGTAGTACCAGCCTTGCGCGTTGGTAGCATCATTGGCATATTCGTCTGTACCGTAGTTGAAGATCTTAGTTTTGCCTGCAAAGAAGTCCATGTACTTGCCGATGAGGGCTTTGACAAAGTTAATCGCCTCTTCGTTTTCAAGGTCCATGGTTGTTTTGGATACCTTGTCAAAGTTGGCTTGAGGATTCTTGATTCCAAGTTTTTCCATAGCGACGAGCATGGCATCCATGTGACCTGGGCTGTTGATCGCTGGGATGAGTCCGAGGCCTTTTGATTTTGCGTACTCGATCAATTCAGTGATTTCAGCTTGACTAAGAGTGGTTCCGTTTGGATCATCGTAGTAAGCTTTTGTTCCTTCGATGATGGCCTTTTTGACGTCGTCACTTGCATAAGTTTTTCCGTTAGCAGCGATAGTCATATCATCAAGTAGGAAGCGAAGTCCATCATTTCCTAGGAGAAGATGCACATCAGAGTAGCCGAGTTCGCTCGCCTTGTCTACGATGCGTTTGAGTTGATCGAGCGTGAAGTACTTACGCCCAGCATCGATAGAGATTACCTTGTTCTTGGCAAGTTTTTCAACTTCGCGTTTCGCGTCTTCTTCTTTTTGAGCTTCTGGTGTGAAGGTCAAATTGCTGACAGCTTCTTGGAGTTTCGCGATTGCTTGGTCAATGGTGTCTTGTTGGGCACGGCTGAGGTTGCTATCAAGTGAGCGAATGGCTTTTTCAGCTTCTTTTACAGCTGCGACACTTTCTGCAGTATAGCGATTAAGGTCTGTTGGTACTTCTTTCAGAGCTTGCTCAGCAGACTCATAATCAGCTGCGAAGTATTCAGCATTGGCATTTGCGAAGCTACGCATGAGTTTGAAGAGGCGTGATGGTGAATAGCGTGCAGATGGGGTGTCCGCCCAAGCAGCTACCATACCCCCGATGAACGGGATAGTAGCCCCATCAGATTTTGGTACAGAAGTGATTGGAGTGTTCTTGATACCATTGAGTCCTTGGTCGAGGTTATACCATCCTTGGCCATCGGCATTTCGTCCGAGGACGTAGTACCAAGCATCGTTGGTATTAAGGATTTGGTGGCCTTTTTCAACTAGAAGTTTAGAAGAAGCGACGTCGTATCCGCCCCATCCACCAGTCCACATAGAAACGATGATGTCTTTGTCAAAGGTTCCAAAGCTAGTGTCGCTATTATAGTAGATACCATCGTTAAAGGCCATTGGTTTGAGGCCGTGAGATTTGACGATGCGAGCAAGGTCGTTTGCGTAGGCGATAAATTTATCATAACCCTTGTCAGGGAATCCATCTTCTGGATACCACTTGTAGGCTTGAAGAACGCTCCAGCCTTTGGCGTCTGTAGCATCATTGGCGTACTCGTCCAGTCCGATATTGAAGATGTCAGATTTGCCAGCGAAGTAAGCAGCATACTTGTCGATCAGAGCTTTGGTAAATGCAACCGCTTCTTTGTTATCAAGGTCAACGGTACGAGCAGATTCCTTACCAAAGTAGTTGAAGTTCGGTTTTTGGATGCCTAGTTCTTTCATGGCATGCAAAATCGCATCCATGTGACCAGGGCTGTTTACAGTTGGGATGAGGCCAATACCTTTGTTTTTAGCATAGTTGATCAAGTCCGTCATCTGAGTTTCTGTCAAATGGTTGCCGTTTGGATCCTTGTAGTAGGCATCGGTTCCGTTTTCGAGTGCACGTTTGACATCGTCACTTGCATATGTTTTGCCATTGGCTTTGATCGTCATGTCGTCTAACATAAAACGCATGCCGTCATTTCCAACTAGTAGATGAAGATCAGTATAACCGTAGTGTTTGGCTTTGTCGATGATTTCTTTGAGTTGGTCTGGAGAGAAATACTTGCGTCCAGCGTCGATTGAGATCATTTTTCTTTTTGCCAGTTTTTCATTTACCTGAGCTGCTCGTTCCGTGCTAGGAGTGGCTACTGCAGGTGTGACGGCTTCATTTTTCTTTTCTGAAGGAGTACTTTCTGCAGGAGTTTCAGTTGGGGCAGGGCTTTCTTTCTCGGCAGTAGGAGTTGGAGTAGCATTTTCTGTCACAACTGGTGCGCTTGACTCTTCTGTTTTTGGAGCAACTGTTCGAGGAACCTCCTGGTCTTCTTTGACCTCCTCTTTTACAGGTTTGTCAGCCTTTTCTTCCAGTTTTTCTGGAACCTTAGAGTCTACAGCTTCTTTGACTGCTTGTGGACTCTCCTGAATCGTTTGGACAGTTTCTTCAGCTGTTGGAGCTGGAGTAATCCCGTCGGCAGATACGACTTGAGCGCTAAAAGCAAATCCTATAAGTACAGAAGCTGCCCCAACCGCGTATTTACGGATGGAGAAGCGCTGTTTCTTTTCTAGTTTCATGACAAAACCTCCTTGTTATTATCATATATGATAGCGTTTACATAAAACCAATTTTATTTTATTATCTAAGGAGTAAAATGTCAAGTGGGTTTATATAAGAACTATAATAAATAGAGGAAATCATAAGATTTAGGAGAAATTTGCTAATAAGGGATAAAACAGAGGAAAAACCAAACAAAAATTTAACTTGTTTTTAGTAAAAATGCTACTAATTAAATAAGAACCCTTCATAGCGTTTTCACAACTTCTTTCTCGTGCTATAATGAATATAGAAAAAGCCTGAGCTAGGCTCAGGCTTTTTCTTAATGACCTCGGTTACATGAGATGAATTTGATTTTGTAGTAGTCTGCTCGCTTATAAGTTTCACTATAGGCAAGGACTTGGCCAGTGGCCTCAAGTTTTGTAGTCTTCGTTTGGAAGACAGTTGGGAATTGTGTATCGATTCCGAGTACAGAAGCAGCATGCTCTGGTGTTGGGAATGCGATTTCGTTGATTTCCTCAAAATGTTCATCACTCATGTGAATGCGGTAATCCAATTTGAAACGTGTATAGATAGAGCTATAATAGTCAAGATTTGGATAGTTGGCATTGATGTATTGCTCAGGAATATAAGATGTGTGGTAGATGTATGTTACGTCGTTTGTCTGACGAATACGTTCAATCTTATAGTAGAATTGATCTCCACGTAGTCCAAGTTTATCTAAATATTCAAGTTTGTTTCCGCGCTCGATAGAAAGGACAGTAACTTTATCGTCTTTTGTTTCAAAGATTTCGACATCTGAAAACTCAACGAGTTTGTGCTTGCGGGCACGTGAAACGAAAGTACCTTTACCTTGTTGGCGGACAATGTAGCCGTCTTTAGCAAGGTCATTTAAGGCACGAACAACTGTGATTGAACTCACATCGTACATCGCGATCAATTCGGCTTCTGTATAAAATTTATCTCCACTTGCAAATTGACCAGAGATGATTTTGTTTTTTAATTCATCTTTAATATATTGGTATTTAGGAATAGCCATAAATTTTACCTCGATTCTCTTTCTCCAATTTTGATTTTACCACAAATATAAAGAAAAGAGTAGTATTAAGGTCAAAAAATTAAAATAATAGACTAAAAATGTTATTTTACATGTAAAAAAATTCATTTGATGTTCTTGTGAATTATCATACATAAAAAGATCGTTTTCATGCTATTTTTAGATAATTTCGGTAAACGGTAAGTAAAAAAATAGAAAAATTTTAAATAATTTTCTAAAACCTATTGACAAATGCAAAAGATTTGATTATAGTTAATATTATAATAAATGAAAGCGCAAACTTAATTCGTCAGAGGTAATAACATGACCAGATTTAAAATTGAGGACGATTTCTATTTAGACGGAAAACCGTTCAAGATTTTGTCCGGCGCCATTCATTATTTTAGGATTCCAGCAGAGGATTGGTATCATTCTCTCTATAACTTAAAGGCGCTTGGCTTTAATACAGTCGAGACCTATGTGGCTTGGAATTTACACGAACCTGTTGAAGGGGAGTTTGATTTTGAAGGTGCCAGAAATTTGGAGAGATTTCTTCAAATTGCACAAGATCTAGGTCTCTATGCCATTGTACGCCCGTCTCCGTTTATCTGTGCGGAATGGGAATTTGGTGGCTTGCCGGCTTGGCTCTTGACCAAGGACATGCGAATTCGCTCGTCCGACCCGGCCTACATCGAGGCTGTTGCTCGCTATTATGACCAATTATTGCCAAGGCTTGTGCCTCGCTTGTTGGATAACGGCGGAAACATTCTCATGATGCAAGTCGAAAATGAATATGGCTCTTATGGAGAAGATAAGTCTTATCTACGAGCAATTCGAAAATTAATGGAAGACCGAGGGATTGATTGCCCACTCTTTACTTCAGATGGCCCATGGAGGGCTACTCTGAAAGCCGGAACCTTGATTGAAGACGACCTCTTTGTGACAGGAAACTTCGGTTCTAAAGCTCCGTACAACTTTTCACAGATGCAGGAATTCTTTGATGAGCATGGCAAGAAATGGCCCCTCATGTGTATGGAATTCTGGGATGGTTGGTTCAACCGTTGGAAAGAACCCATCATCACTCGTGATCCTAAAGAATTGGCAGAAGCTGTTCGAGAGGTATTGGAGCAAGGCTCTATCAACCTTTACATGTTCCATGGTGGTACAAACTTTGGTTTCATGAATGGTTGCTCGGCTCGAGGAACTCTGGATTTGCCGCAAGTCACATCTTACGACTATGATGCCCTTCTCGATGAAGAAGGAAATCCAACTGCTAAATACTTAGCAGTCAAGAAGATGATGGCAACCCACTTCCCAGAGTATCCACAGTTGGAACCACTCTATAAGGAAAGCATGGAGATAGGGTCCATTCCATTGGTCGAAAAAGTTTCCTTGTTTGAAACCCTGGATAATCTCTCTAGTCCTACTGAAAGCCTCTATCCAAAAGCGATGGAAGAACTTGGTCAAAGTTATGGCTACCTTCTCTACCGCACGGAGGCAAGTTGGGATGCAGAAGAGGAACGTCTCCGTATCATCGATGGACGTGACCGAGCTCAACTCTTTGTAGATGGTCAATGGATTGCTACTCAATACCAGACAGAGATTGGCGAAGACATCTACTGTCAAGGCAACCGAGAAGGCTTTTCAGAGATTGACATCTTGATTGAAAATATGGGGCGTGTCAACTACGGACATAAGTTTTTGGCAGATACGCAGCGTAAAGGAATTCGAACAGGTGTCTGCAAGGATCTACATTTCTTACTGAATTGGAAACAATATCCACTGCCACTGGATAATCCTGAGAAGATTGATTTTTCAAAAGGATGGACAGAAGGACAACCAGCCTTTTACGCTTTCGACTTTACTGTTGAAGAGCCGAAGGATACCTACTTAGACTTGTCTGAGTTTGGTAAGGGAGTTGCCTTTGTCAACGGGCGTCACCTAGGGCGTTTCTGGAACGTCGGCCCGACCCTCTCACTTTATATCCCTCATAGTTATCTCAAGGAAGGTGCTAACCGCATCATCATCTTTGAAACTGAGGGCGAATATAAAGAAGAGATTCACTTAACTCGTAAACCTACACTAAAACACATAAAGGGGGAAAACTTATGACAATTGTAGGATGCCGTATCGATGGACGTTTGATCCACGGACAAGTAGCCAATCTTTGGGCTGGAAAACTAAATGTTTCACGCATTATGGTTGTAGACGACGAAGTTGTTAACAACGATATTGAAAAGAGTGGTTTGAAACTTGCGACACCACCAGGTGTGAAACTCAGTATCTTGCCAGTTGAGAAAGCAGCAGCAAATATCCTTGCTGGTAAATACGATAGCCAACGTCTCTTTATCGTTGCACGTAAACCAGACCGTTTCCTTGGTTTGGTCGAAGCAGGTGTTCCGCTTGAAACACTCAACGTCGGCAATATGTCTCAAACACCAGAAACTCGCTCTATCACACGTTCTATCAATGTGGTAGACAAGGATGTGGAAGATTTCCACAAATTGGCAGAAAAAGGTGTTAAACTTACTGCTCAAATGGTTCCAAATGATCCAGTTTCAGACTTTTTGAGCTTATTAAAATAGGAAAAAATTTTTAGGAGGTCATTGTTATGATACAATGGTGGCAAATTTTACTTCTCACTTTGTACTCAGCTTATCAAATCTGTGATGAGTTGACGATCGTTTCATCTGCAGGTTCCCCTGTATTTGCTGGTTTCATTACTGGTTTAATCATGGGAGATGTGACAACTGGTTTGTTTATCGGTGGTAGCTTGCAGTTGTTCGTTCTCGGGGTTGGTACCTTCGGTGGTGCTTCTCGTATCGACGCAACTTCTGGTGCGGTTCTTGCAACAGCATTCTCTATCTCTCAAGGTATTGATACAGACCTTGCGATTACAACAATCGCTGTACCAGTAGCAGCACTTTTGACATACTTCGACGTTCTTGGACGTATGACAACTACTTTCTTCGCACACCGTATTGATGCTGCAATCGAACGCTTTGACTACAAAGGTATCGAGCGTAACTACTTGCTTGGTGCGATTCCTTGGGCTCTATCTCGTGCCCTTCCAGTCTTCTTTGCCCTTGCTTTTGGTGGTGCCTTCGTACAATCAGTAGTAGACTTCGTTGAAGCCTACAAATGGGTTGCAGATGGCTTGACACTTGCAGGACGTATGCTTCCAGGTCTTGGATTTGCAATCTTGCTTCGTTACCTTCCAGTTAAACGTAACCTTCACTACCTTGCTATGGGATTCGGTTTGACAGCTATGTTGACTGTTCTTTACTCATACGTAACAGGTCTTGGTGGCGCTGTTGCTGGTATCGTAGGAACTCTACCTAAAGATGTGGCTGAAAAAATTGCTTTTGTCAACAACTTTAAAGGTTTGTCTATGATTGGTATCTCTATCGTGGGTATCTTCCTTGCAGTGCTTCACTTCAAAAATAGCCAAAAAGTAGCTGTAGCAGCACCTTCTACACCATCAGAAAGTGGGGAAATCGAAGATGACGAATTCTAATTACAAACTTACAAAAGAAGATTTTAATCAAATCAACAAACGTAGCTTGTTTACTTTCCAATTGGGTTGGAACTACGAACGTATGCAAGCTTCTGGTTACCTTTACATGATCTTGCCTCAATTGCGTAAAATGTATGGGGATGGAACTCCTGAATTGAAAGAAATGATGAAAGTTCATACTCAATTCTTCAATACTTCACCATTCTTCCACACAATCATCGCTGGTTTTGACCTTGCCATGGAAGAAAAAGATGGTGTAGGTTCAAAAGATGCCGTTAACGGTATCAAGACAGGTTTGATGGGACCATTCGCTCCTCTTGGGGATACTATCTTTGGTTCACTTGTACCTGCTATCATGGGATCTATCGCAGCAACTATGGCTATCGCTGGCCAACCATGGGGTATCTTCCTTTGGATCGCAGTTGCAGTAGCGTATGACATCTTCCGTTGGAAACAGTTGGAATTTGCCTACAAAGAAGGGGTTAACCTTATCAACAACATGCAAAGTACTTTGACAGCTTTGATTGAAGCTGCATCTGTACTTGGTGTATTCATGATGGGTGCTCTTGTAGCAACAATGATCAACTTTGAAATTTCATACAAATTACCAATCGGTGAAAAGATGATTGACTTCCAAGACATCTTGAACTCAATCTTCCCACGTTTGCTTCCAGCAATCTTCACTGCATTTATCTTCTGGTTGCTTGGTAAGAAAGGTATGAACTCTACAAAAGCTATCGGTATCATTATCGTGCTTGCCTTGGCTCTTTCTGCCTTTGGTAAATTTGCACTTGGAATGGGCGCATAATTTATGACTAAATCATTGATTTTAGTGAGCCACGGTCGTTTCTGTGAAGAACTTAAAGGTAGCACAGAGATGATTATGGGACCACAAGACAACATTCATGCGGTTGCTCTTCTTCCAGAAGATGGACCAGAAGAATTTACTGCAAAATTTGAAGCTGCTGTTGAAGGATTGGATGATTTCCTAGTCTTTGCGGACCTTCTCGGTGGTACACCATGTAACGTGGTGAGTCGCTTGATCATGGAAGGTCGCGACATTGAACTCTACGCAGGGATGAATCTTCCAATGGTGATTGAATTTATCAATGCCAGCCTTACAGGTGCAGATGCGGACTATAAGAGCCGTGCTGCAGAAAGCATTGTAAAAGTCAACGATTTATTAGCGGGCTTCGATGATGACGAAGATGAATAATACTCTTCGAAAATCAAATTCAAACCACGTCAGCGTCGCCTTGCCGTATAGATGTTACTGACTTCGTCAGTTCTATCTGCAACCTCAAAGCAGTGCTTTGAGCAACCTGCGGCTAGCTTCCTAGTTTGCTCTTTGATTTTCATTGAGTATAAGATGTAACTTAGAGCATCTTATATAGAATATACATGGGAATGGGAGTCACTCCCATTCCCATATTTTCAATAGGAATGAAACAATAATAGATTAGAGGAACTCTATGCTAAATTACACAAAAGAAGAATTACTTGAACTGGGTGCAGAAATCACGACTCGTGAAATCTACCAACAGCCTGATGTATGGAAAGAAGCTTTTGAAGCCTATCAAGCGAAACGTGAAGAAATTGCAGCCTTTCTGCAAGGTATCGCTGATAGACATGACTATATCAAGGTCATCTTGACGGGTGCTGGTACTTCTGCTTATGTGGGAGATACCTTGGTACCATACTTTAAGGAAGTCTATGACGAACGCAAATGGAATTTCAATGCTATTGCGACAACAGATATCGTTGCCAATCCAGAAACTTATTTGAAAAAAGATGTGGCAACTGTCCTTGTATCTTTTGCTCGTAGTGGGAACTCACCTGAAAGTGTGGCGACTGTTGATTTGGCAAAAGCCTTGGTGGATGAACTTTACCAAGTGACGATTACTTGTGCAGCAGATGGTGAATTGGCTCTTCAAGCCCATGGAGATGACCGCAATCTCTTGCTTTTGCAACCAGCTGCTTCTAATGATGCTGGATTTGCCATGACTTCTAGCTTTACCTCTATGATGCTAACAGCTCTCTTGGTCTTTGATCCTACAGAATTTGCTGTTAAAGCTGAACGTTTTGAAGTTGTATCTAGTCTTGCCCGTAAAATTCTAGACAATGCAGAAGATGTCAAAGAACTTGTTGACCTAGACTTTAACCGTGTCATCTATCTAGGCGCTGGTCCTTTCTTTGGACTTGCTCATGAAGCTCAGCTCAAGATTTTGGAATTAACAGCTGGTCAAGTGGCGACCATGTATGAAAGTCCAGTCGGCTTCCGTCACGGTCCAAAATCTCTTATCAACGAAGATACAGTTGTTTTGGTCTTTGGTACAACGACAGACTACACTCGTAAGTACGACTTGGACTTGGTTCGTGAAGTTGCTGGTGACCAGATTGCACGTCGTGTTGTACTTTTGAGTGATCAAGCCTTTGGTCTTGAAAATGTCAAAGAAGTGGCCCTTGGTTGTGGCGGTGTCTTGAATGATATTTACCGTGTCTTCCCTTACATCGTTTATGCCCAACTCTTTGCCCTATTGACTTCACTCAAGGTAGAAAATAAACCAGATACACCGTCTCCTACTGGCACTGTAAACCGTGTGGTACAAGGTGTGATCATTCATGACTATCAAAAATAAGGAAGTGTCTATGAGTAAATTACAATTAAGTCCCAATAAAGTAGCTTGCTTGCAAAAACTCTCTGACGAGAACGGCATTATCTCAGCTCTTGCCTTTGACCAACGTGGCGCTTTGAAACGTCTCATGGCTCAATATCAAACGGAAGAGCCAACAGTTGCTCAAATGGAAGAACTTAAAGTCTTGGTGGCTGATGAATTGACAAAATACGCCTCATCTATGCTCCTTGACCCTGAGTATGGTCTTCCTGCTACAAAAGCCCTTGATGCCAACGCTGGTCTTCTCCTTGCTTATGAAAAAACTGGATACGATACTACAAGTACCAAACGCTTGCCAGACTGCTTGGATGTATGGTCTGCAAAACGTATCAAGGAACAAGGTGCAGACGCTGTCAAGTTCTTGCTTTACTATGACGTAGATAGCTCTGACGAACTCAACCAAGAAAAACAAGCCTATATCGAACGCATCGGTTCTGAGTGTGTGGCTGAAGATATTCCGTTCTTCCTTGAAATCCTTGCTTACGATGAAAAAATCGCTGACGCAGGTTCTGCAGAATATGCCAAAGTGAAACCACACAAGGTTATCGGTGCTATGAAGGTCTTCTCAGACCCACGCTTCAACATCGATGTTTTGAAAGTTGAAGTTCCAGTCAACGTCAAATATGTTGAAGGCTTTGGCGATGGTGAAATCGTTCATACACGCGAAGAAGCAGCAGCCTTCTTTAAAGCGCAAGACGAAGCAACAAACTTGCCGTACATCTACTTGAGTGCAGGTGTGTCAGCTAAACTCTTCCAAGAAACTCTTGTCTTTGCCCACGAATCAGGTGCAAACTTTAACGGAGTTCTTTGTGGCCGTGCAACATGGGCTGGATCAGTTGAAGCTTACATCAAAGATGGTGAAGCAGCAGCTCGCGAATGGCTTCGCACAACTGGATTTGAGAACATTGACGAACTCAACAAGGTTCTTCAAACAACAGCGACTTCATGGACTGAACGTGTGGAAGCATAAAACAAGTATAGAAGAACCCCCTTTTGTTAAGGTTTTCTGACAAAGGATTCTGAAAATAAAAACTACAACCATAGATGGTGAATAGGCTCTCTATGGTTTGTTTACTTAAGAGAAATAGATCAAAGGAGAGAAGAATGAAAGCATACACAGAGCGTGTATTTGGAAATCATGAGGGCAAGGATGTCTTGGCCTATCGCTTTGAGACTGACGGTGGTTACCAGCTTGAAGTTATGACCTATGGTGCGACCATCTTGCGCTATGTCACACCTGACAAGGCTGGTAATTTTGCCAATGTGATCTTGGGCTTTGATAATTTTGATAGCTATGTAGGCAATAGTCCCAAGCATGGAGCAAGTGTAGGTCCTGTAGCGGGCCGTATTGCAGGTGCAACATTTGAACTCAATGGCCAGACCTATAATCTTGAAGTCAACAATGCTAGCAACTGTAACCACAGTGGTTCAACAGGTTGGGATGCGAGCTTGTTTGAATTGACTGAGGTAAGCGACCATGGCTTGACCCTCTACACAGAGCGTACAGATGGGACAGGAGGATTCCCTGGTAATCTCAAAATCTGGATCAGCTACCACTTGGAAGAAACTGGCGCCTACGAAATCAGCTATAAGGTGACGACAGATCAGGATACGCTTGTCAATCCAACTAATCACAGCTACTTCAACTTGTCTGGTGATTTCACGCAGACAGTTGACCGCCATGTCTTCCAGCTAAATACGGAGGGCATTTACCCAATCGCTCCGGACGGTGTTCCGGCTAAGACTCCAGATGCTACTCGTGATGTAGTTAAACACATCTATAATGGTGCTTTGTTGAAGGACATCTTTGCAGAGGAAGATGAGCAAATCCAGCTGGTATCTGGTTTGGATCACCCATTTGCCCTTCCTGCCGGTCATGACAATGCTGGTTTCCTTTATGACCAAAACTCAGGTCGTTTCCTGCTGTTCAAGACAGAGGCCCCTTGCTTTGTGGTCTACACAGCAAACTTTGTGGATGAGAGTGTCATCATAGGAGGCCAGCCAATGGTACAGCACAATGGAATTGCCCTTGAAGCGCAAGCTTTACCAGATGCCATTCACAGCAACCTCAAAGACCAAGTCATTCTTAAAGCAGGGAAAATCTTTACCAGCAAAACTCGCTATGAGCTTGTTGTAAAATAAAAAGAAGAGCTGGTTTCCAGCTCTTTTAAGTTGTCTTCATTGACATTTTATCTCAATAGTGTATAATTGATGTAATTAATAAAGTTACAACAAACAAAAGGAGACACCCTATGACTTATGCATACCAAAGCCACATTTACCTAGCAGAGGCTGTTTTAAATGTCAAGGATTTAACGAATCAAACGGCTTTTTATCACCAGATTATTGGCTTGGAGATTTTATCCCAAACAGAGACAGAAGCGATTTTGGGACTTGGTCGAAAAGCCTTGGTTCACTTGATTCAGGCAGAAAAGTCTGGCGAAGTAAGGGAGCATTATGGGCTCTACCATCTGGCGATTTTGTTGCCGACACGAAAAGCCTTGGCAGATGTCTTGAAACATCTAAGTGACTTGCGGATTCCTCTGGTCGGGGGTGCAGATCATGGATACAGTGAGGCTCTTTATCTAGAGGATTTGGAAGGAAATGGCATTGAACTCTACCGTGATAAGCCAGTGTCTTCATGGGATATTCGAGAAGACGGCCGCATTATCGGTGTGACCGAAGCCCTTGCGGCACAGGATATCTATGATTTAGGGGAAAAGGTGGATCCCTTTATCCTAGCTGAAGGGACGAGAATGGGGCATATCCATCTATCGGTGAAGGATAGTCGTGCGGCGAGCCAGTTTTATCAAAAGGTGTTAGGATTAGAGGATAAATTTAGCATCCCTAGTGCTAGTTGGATAGCGGCTGGTCAGTACCATCACCACCTGGCTGTCAACGAATGGGCTGGAAAAGGGCTAGCTCCGCGTGAGCAAGGCTTGCCAGGCTTGGCCTACTATGTCCTTGAGGTCGAAAGCAAGGAAGAACTCTTGGACATCGTTAAGCAAGCACAAGAGCTAGAAGCTCCGATTAAGTGGCTAAATTCGAGTGAGTTGGATCTTGTAGACCCAGATGGGATTGTGACTCGCATTCGCTTGGCACGATGAGACGAGGAAAACACATTATTTATTTTAGAGACATAGAAAAAGGCGGATAAGCTCGCATTCTGTTTTTAGAATGCGGACTTGTTCGCTTTTTTATGGAATGACGAAGCCTTTCTTGGCTCTAGCAAAGGTATCTGCTGGGGATATTTTCCCTTTTCTGGGGGTTCATGCTATAATACTAATAAACTTTTCTTTCTCTAGGAAGGCAAACGCCGAAAATCGGATAGACTACTGGCAATCGTTGTCACGATGCTTTTAAGAGAAAGTAGAACTCTGTTTGAACATCCGTATTAAGTTTAGGAGACGGGAAATAAGATGGACACAAGTATAAAAAAATTAATCAATATGGGCCCTCTGGAGGACTATTTTATTTATTATGATCTGAGGAATCAAGTATTCTATGAAGTAAAACAAGGCATGAATTATTCAGCCATTGCAGCTCCTATTGCAGTCTTTTCCTTGCAACGGCTGTCGAAGTTGCTCAACCAAACCTTTGGAGATGTCTCATCCCCTTTCAATCTGCTTTTCTTTATCTTGATGTCTCTGTTTTTAATTTTCGGGACAATTCTCCTTGCCAAATCTACCCGACGTAAAATGAAGACAGATAGATTTAGAAAAGTTCGGTTAACAAAAGCCAATATTAAAACACTTAGAAGAAAATCTAGATGGACAGTCCTAGTTGAGGTTTTTTGTTTTCTCATGATTCTGTTTTCCATCTATCGTTATTTTACCTACTCTGATTTTCTGTTCTTGATGATGTATATGTTAGGGATTTTTTCACTTGTTTATATTGTCTATGAATTTCAGATGAAAACACGCAAACGACTGTTCAAAGAGCTGATGGAGACATTACAGGACGATAGCCGAGGAAAAGAGGGAGAAATGTAAGATGAGAAAAATCATTTATATAGGCCAAGGAAGCCTGCAATCCATCTACTATAACACAAGGACGAGAGAGGCTTTAACAACAGAATCTAGCACCGTTTCAGACACTGATGGTGCTATCAGTTCAAAGAAATCCAAGTGGCCTTGGCTTCTCTTCTTTGCTTTCTTGCTAGTTGCTGTCATCAGTATTTGGATTCGTTCCTTGATAGCACCCTTTAGATTGAGTGAGTGGATGATTCCTATCCATCTAGCCGCAATCCTTTTCGTTTTTATCGGAAGTGTTTATGGATTTGAAAAACTGTTCTACAGTGGGGCCAAGTCGCTTGTTCCAGCAAGTGAAGAACAGTTTAAAGAAGCGGTAGAAAGAAGTACTTTTTGGAGGAAGTCACCAGATAAGGAACCAACAGTCGATAAAATCATCTTGTATCTATTTGTTATCCTCGTTCTTCTATTTGTTTTTGTTATTGTTGTATTTTTTGCTATACCTGCGACTTTCATTCCTTACTATGAACAGGAATGGTTTGAGCCGTCCATGTTCATGGTACCAATCGGAGCAACGATTGTCCCAATTAGCGTGGTTCTTCTACTATTTCAAAACAATCCAATCCGCTGGCTCTTAGCCGTACGAAAATACAAGCAGGGAAAAGTATTATTTAGGGAAGAGAAATAAGTGGGGGATAAGATGAAAGAAAAGTATGTTGAATTTTTGAATATGGCAGTTATGGATACTAGACCTATAAAGCGTTTTGATATTATCTAAATCACTGAGGAGGGAAGATAATGAAAAAAATAATGAAATCAAAATTAGTTCAAGTCATGCTTCTAGCACTTACTGTCATAGGACTATATTTTGCTTATCAGGCATATCGTAGGCACGAACTTACTCAGTTTGTCATGTGGAGTCCAAGAGCTAAAATTGCAAGTTATGAATTCATGGATGATAACAAGGCAGTAGCGATTGAGTGGGATAATGATGCGGAGTTAAAAGATGCGAAAGAGGCTAAGAAATATGATTCGCGTGTCAATGTAGAAACAATGACGAGAGTTAATGGAGAACGCTATATCATCCAACAAAGTTATAAGTTAAAATCAGCCACGTATAAGTATTGGATTCTTGAAGAAGATGCGGTGCCATATTTGAAAAGTAATATTCCAGAGCAGGGAGAGTACTGGTTGTTAGACGTCTATGACACGAAAGATGGGACAATCAAACAAAAGACGTATGATGTATTTCAGATGGTGAGGGAATATAATAAGGATTATATTCCAAGAAGGGTTCGTGACGTTAATTATTTCTTGTATACGGAACAAGGGAAAACTTACTTACCAATTAGTATGGCTATTGGCCAACAGCCAGAATCAAAAACTGAAACTGGGCTTATTGATATAGAGGAAGGAAAGATAATAGCAGCTACTCCATCTGGTAAAACTTCCAAAGATCTTTATAACGATAAGAAAGGATCATACAAACCGAAGTTAGATGATATTCTTATTTCGAATCATAAATTTTCAAACGAAAAGCTTGCCTTTGTCTTATCTCTTTTTAGTTTTAAAAAACCAGTAGAAAAATCCCAATACCTGTCCTTATCAAGCAAATATCCAAAGGTATTTGATATATTGAGTAAAGGGTTGTTATCTGAATTATATTTCCTTGGAAAAGAAGATGTTCGTTTTAAAATCTCTTTCTTAAAGCTGGTTCTTCCAGAGGGTACAAATATTTTTGAGGATATCACCATTCCAGCAGCTAGTTCGAAAGATGGACAGGAACACTTGGTTCAAAGCGAAGAAGAGTTCTTACAATATTATAAATCCAGTACGGAGGAAGAATAATGGGACAAAAGCATTTGTCTTATATTCCAATAGATATTGATATTTGACATTGAATTTTAAATAGGAAGGAAAAAATGAAGAAGTTATTTGTCATCATCTTGTCATTGATTTTTGGAGCTTGCTCTAATGGAAAGGAAGCAGGGAAAAGTATTATTTAGGGAAGAGAAATAGAAAAGAGGAGATATAATAATGTCACAAGAGAGATATTTGCAAATCAAAAAAGAGCATCAAGTTCGTAAGTTTGTGGGGCGTTTCCTCTTCATTCTTCTCGCTATACTCGATGTTCTACTGGTATCAAGTCATTCCAATTATGTCCCGCTTATAACGGTGGCTATGGTAACGATTGTGCCTTTTAATCATTTTCTACTTGGTCCTCTTAGGAGACAGAAAAAAGCTATAGAAAAAGAGCATCCAGAATGGAAAATACTCAGTACAAAGGGAGTAAAGGTTCCCTCGGCTGAAGCCAATAAAAGAACCTTGGCTGGTATTGGGACTTTGATTGCTTTGCTGTTGTCTTTTGGGCTATTCTATAAACCTGTGAAACAGCCGAACGACCAAGTAAACAAGCCACCTAAGGTTGATTCTAAAACGCCTGAAACGTCCAAGCCTTCTGAGTCTGAGTCGTCCAGTTCCTCAGAGTCGAAATCCTCGTCTTCGACTGAACAAAGTTCTAAAACCGAAAGTTCAGGAACAAAACCGTCAAAAAGCGAATCCAATAATCCTTATTACCAGATTCCAGGACTTACTGACGAACAGGTGAGAGATATCATATCAAAATCGGTGAAAGATTTGAGAGAAAAACAGTCAAAAGAAAAATCCGAAGAGTAGACTCGAGGGCATCGATGTCCTTTCTGGATGAGTTAGTTTTAAGATTTTACTGTATAAAATAACAGGAGGAGTTCATATGAATAAAGAAGTGATTGGTTTGATAGTTGGGACAATCGTCATCTTCCTATCTTTTGTATTTGTGTGTGGGACCTTTCTTTTCCTCTATCTTCGGGATCAGAAGTTGGTCCGCCTTGCCAAGTCATCCGTACAGGGAACGGTTATCGGCTATAGCCGTTTTCGTGAGGGGTATCCACCTATCGTCGAATACACGGTGGATGGGATTTCTTATAAGAAAACTTTGCAGTATTTTATGTTCAAAACGGTCACAATTCCGTGGGGGACTACTAAATTTTTAAAGGACTATACAAGAGAAGATATGCTGGCACCTTCGATCACTCGCTACAGCAACTCCTTTGTTTCCTTCAAACGCTTGATGCAGACCCATTTCCCCCTTCATTCGGAGCTGACAGTCTGGTATGATCCAGACAAGCCGACCAGGGCCTATGTCGAACGTTACAGCGGAATGGACAAGTTTTACAAGTGGTTTGGTATCGGATTTGGGCTGGCTCTAGTTCTAGTCTATGGGATAGTGATCCTAGCCTTTTTGTCCAATTTGTCCAAGATATACGCATAAAGGTCAGTTGGTTGAAAGGAAACGTGACTTCCCATCGAGCTTCAAGGAGGACAGAGTTTCTTTTCCATTTCCATGCTTATCAATCTTTTCTATCTGATACAGAGGAGAGGTTGCCTCCTACAAATACAGACAGGAAGTGAATTTTGACAAAGCCCCTTATTCGAGATATAATGAAGAAAAAGTGACCAAGGATAAATTAATGACAAACTCAAAGTACATCACACGCCTGAAACGTTCAGAGGGCCAGTTGCGTGGGATTCAAAAGATGATTGAAGAAGATCGTGACTGCGCAGATATTGTTACGCAGTTGACAGCAGTGAAATCTAGCGTTGAGCGCGTGATTGAGATGATCATTACTGAAAATCTCACAGGCTGTATCAACCAACCACTAGACGACCCTGAGGCTCAAAAGGAACGCCTAGAAAAGGCCATCCGATACCTGATTAAGCGGAAATAAACTAATTTGCTATTGATAAACAATGCAGACAAAGGTATTTAAGTCTATTTCGATAAAGAAATCATGTCAGACAAACGGATGAGTTCCCCCAATACCAATGAGAAAACCTCTTTTTAGATACCATCAATGTGTTTCTTTTTTAGAAGCGACGGGCTACGAGCCCTATATCAGTGGGTTGCAGAAATGAAAAAAACCGATTAAGGAACTTAATCGGTTTTTTGCTTATTCTACTTGACCGGGCCAAGCATTCATACCACCTTCTACATTGATAACTGTGAGGCCTTGGGCGCTTAGAAATTCACAAGCAGATGCGGAGCGTACTCCACCTTGACAGATGACATGGTATTCCTGGTCAGGCTTGAGTTCTTTGTAACCTTTCTCCAAGGTACTTAACGGAAGATTTTTGGCACCTGGTACATGTCCTGCTTGGAATTCGTGCACTTCACGTACATCGATAAGGTTTAGATTTTCATTTAGGTATTTTTCATAAAAGTCAACCATGCTGATATTAGTTTCCATATTCAACTCCTTCTGGATTAGCCATTTTATATAGTGAATAAGCGCCGTCAAGGTTTTGGACGGTAAATCCTGCCGCTGGAGGATACGCTCTGTGATCTAGCTACGCAAAACGCTGATGTAGGCGTCTGGTTCATCCAAGTTCTCCCATAGTTTGTTTAGGGGGATATGAATGGTATCGACCTTGGGTCGCCCCCCTGAAATTCGCCACTTATCTGCACATCTAGAGATTTTGGCCCTTAGTCAGATTGTCTCCGAGCGGACACCATTGGATATTGTCGCTTAGACCTTTGATAAGGTTCAAGGCTGCGTAGCCAATTATTTTATGCTTCTAGATGACCTTGCCTGTCCAAGCGCTCATACCGCCTCGAACATTGATGACATCGTAGCCTTTTTTCTTAAGCATTTTCGCAGCTAGTTTGCTTCGTACACCAGAGTGACAAATGACATAAAGTGTTTCTTTTGTCGCAGGTGTGTAAGAACCGATTTCCGTTAAAGGAACATTTTTGGCATTTTTGATATGACCTCTACGGAATTCCATAGGCGTCCGAACATCTAGTAGCTGAATCGGTTCTCTGAGTTTAGCTTCTAACTCGCTGGTAGAAATACTGTCAATTTTTGTAAATAAGTGAAACATAGGCACCTCCACATATACCCTTATGGGGTATATTAAACCATGAAGTCAATCTTTTGTCAAGCAAGTTGTTTTGACTTGGAGGGGATTGGTTTTGAGAGTCTAGAAAGCAGGCTATTCTTGACCTTTCAAAGGCTTTTTGATATGATGAGTCCAAAGTAAGTGTGAGGTGATACTATGACCAGCGAATACCAGAAAATGATAGCAGGGGAGCCTTACCGTCCGTCGAATCCAGAGTTGCGTGCCTTGGCACAAGCTTCTCGCCAAAAACAGGCTGCCTTTAACAAGGAAGAAGATCCCTTGAAGGGATCCGAAATCATCAAGACTTGGTTTGGCTCAACTGGGCAAAATCTTTATATCAATCCACGCTTGGTGGTCGATTATGGAGTCAATATCCATCTAGGGGAAAATTTTTATTCTAATTGGAATTTGACCATGCTGGATGTTTGTCCGATCCGCATCGGCAACAATGCTATGCTTGGCCCCAACTGTCAGTTTTTAACCCCACTCCATCCACTGGATCCGGATGAACGCAATTCAGGGGTCGAATATGGTAAGCCCATCACCATTGGAGATAATTTCTGGGCTGGAGGTGGCGTCATTGTCCTTCCTGGAGTGACACTGGGAAATAATGTCGTCGCTGGAGCAGGGGCCGTGATTACCAAGTCCTTTGGAGACAATGTTGTCCTAGCTGGCAATCCTGCGCGTGTTATCAAGGAAATTCCAGTAAAAGAAAACTAAAAAGAACAGCCGAGGCTGTTCTTTTTATAATCTTTATCTTAGTCTTATAGATTTTTCTTTTTTGGCTTTTTGGGTTAGAGTGACATCGCACTTGGGGATGTTGCTTTTAAAAACTATTAAATGCATTTTAGTACTCTCAAATTATTTCTAGTAGCCTTTTCAAAAGAATACTGAGCGAAAATGAATTTAAGGAAACTTTCAGAAAAGTTTTAGTTTTGTTTCAGGAATCTTCTGTAGACTGTCTAGCTATATCATACGAAGGAGAGGAAAAAGGTATGAAATCAAAAAAATGGATCCTACTCGTAACGAGTTTAACGGCAATGATGCTGATGGCAGCATGTGCCCAGTCAACAACTACATCCAATACCAATGCAACGACAAATAGTGCCACAACAACTGCAACAAAGACAAACCAATCATCCTATTTTACAGATAAGGACAATGATACCTCTTATGACGAAAGCACAGCTTCTAAAATTGAGCTATCTGGCTCATCTGCAAACGTCTCTGGAGATGGGGTGACAGTCTCTGAATCAACAGTGACCATCACAAAATCTGGAACCTATGTGATTTCAGGTCAGTCTGATGGAGTGCAGATCAAGGTCGAGGCAGATGAGTCGGCAGATGTTCACCTAGTCTTAAAAGGTGTCACCATGACCAACACCAATGCAGCAATTTCTGCGACATCAGCTGACCATGTCTACTTGACTCTAGCAGAGGGAACCACCAACAGTCTCTCTGACTCAAGCTCTAACAGCGACGAAAAAGCAGACGCAGCTCTCTTTTCTAAGGTGGATTTGACCATCAACGGGAAAGGAACTCTCAATGTAGATGGCAAGAAGAACAATGGTATCAAGGCCAACGACACCCTCCACATCACGGGTGGAACCTATAACATCACAGCAGTTGGCGATGCCTTTAATGTCAATGATGAACTCAACATCACTGGTACGACCATGACTATCGATGCCAAGGAAGATGGCGTAAAGGTGGACAATGACGAGGATACTTCAGTCGGAACCATGTACCTATCCAACAACAACATCACCGTCACAGCAGGAGATGATGGCATCCACGCTTCTGGAGACCTGGTTATCGATAGTGGTACCTACACCGTCAAGAATTCGACAGAAGGACTTGAAGGTAAGTCAATCACTATCAACGGTGGGGACATTAGCATCTATTCGACAGATGATGGAGTCAATGCAGCTAATAAAAACGCCCAACAGAGTGAAATCTTCTTCACCATGAACGGTGGGAACCTGACAGTAGAAGTCGGTCAAGGAGACACAGACCCAATCGACTCAAACGGCAATATCACAGTTACAGGCGGAACCATTAAAATGACTGGTCAAACAGGTTTTGACTTTGATGGAACTGCGACCTACACATGTGGAGATATCTATCTCAACGGTGAAAAACAAACTGAAATCGTCAACTCTATGCCTGGAGGTGGTGGACCAAATGGAGGACCTCAAGGCGGCGGTCCAACCCCTGGCGGACAAGGATAAAAAAGAATCTCCTTTCTCGAAAGAGAAGGGAGAGTTTTTGTGTTTGAGAGGTGGATTGTAGCTAAAATAACTCCCAATTAGGTCTTGAAAATTTCTTAGTCTGTTTCATATAAAAACGGATAAAGTGAATTTCCGTAGCTAAGGTTATCAAGGTTGCTATTGTGATGACGATGGTTGGATTAGCTGAGAAAAGTAGAGGAAGAATAGGCCTTTAAAAAGTGGACAGGAAAGACCATTTCGGAGTATAGAGAGGAAGTTCAAAAACATTTTTAGAAATAAGACATGTGCATTATAAACATCAGATAATAATATCTGGTGCTTTATTTTTTAAAGAATTTCAACTTTTTTCTTGACAAGTGAGTAAGCACTCACTATAATAGGTTCATATTTAGTAAGTGAGTAATCACTCACAAAGGAGGAAGCAAATGAAAACATTACTACATTTACAAGATTTAGTAAAATCTTTTGACCATCAAATAGTTTTGAAACATGTCAGCTTTGAATTGCAGCCAGGAGAAATTATAGGCTTAATTGGTCCGTCTGGTGCTGGTAAATCAACTATGATTAAGACTACGTTAGGAATGGAAAAGGCTGATGGAGGCCTAGCTTTAGTGTTAAATCACACTATGCCCAATCGCTATATTTTAGGAGATATTGGCTATATGGCCCAATCAGATGCTTTATACGAGACCTTGTCAGGCCAAGAAAATCTGGAATTTTTTGGTCAGCTAAAGGGGCTTTCTAAAAAAGACCTGAAGGCGGAAATTGCTTATATAGCTCAAGTAGTAGATCTGACAGACTACTTAAACAAGGCGGTATCTGGTTATTCTGGAGGAATGAAACGGCGTTTGTCGCTGGCTATCGCGCTTTTAGGAAATCCTCAACTCTTGATTTTGGACGAACCGACAGTTGGAATCGACCCTTCTCTTCGAAAGAAAATCTGGAAAGAATTATTCGCGCTTAGAGACAATGGGGTTGGGATATTAGTTACTACCCATGTTATGGATGAAGCAGAGTTGACGGATAAGGTCGGCTTATTATTAGGCGGAAAAATCATTGCTTTTGATACACCGCAACACTTAAAAGAAAGTTATCAAGTTTCAAGTATTGAAGAAGTATTTTTGAAAGCAGAAGGAGAGTAAGATGAGAACCATTGCTATTGCTAAAAAAGTTATCAAAGAATTGCTTCGTGACAAACGAACCTTGGCTATGATGTTTGTAGCGCCGGTATTTATTATGTGGCTGATGAACCTCATGTTTTCAGCTAGTACAACCGTGAATGTCAAGTTAGCGACACAAGATCTACCAACTGGTTTGGTAACGAAAATGGATGAGCTTGATCATGTGGACATCGAGACTTATCAAGACTTAGATCAGGCCAAAGAAGCGCTAGCAAATGAAAAAGTCGATGCTGTGATTTCTTATAAAGACGGTGAGTATCAGGTCGACTACGCAAATACAGATGCTTCTAAAACAACTATGACACGACAAGTGTTACGAACAAGTATCGTCAATGAAGGCACCGATCAGTTATTATCTCGTGTCAAACAGGCTCTTCCACAATTGAAATTAGATGCAAAGGCGCCTGAAATCAAAGAATCTTACCAATATGGAGATAAAAATACTGGATTCTTTGCACGTATGATTCCAATTTTAATTGGCTTTGTGGTCTTCTTCTTTGTCTTTTTGATTTCTGGTATGGCACTTTTGAAAGAGCGCACCAGTGGAACACTAGAACGTTTGTTAGCAACACCAGTGAAACGATCTGAAATCGTCTATGGCTATATGTTGTCTTACGGTATTATTGCGATTTTTCAAACGGCAGTTGTCGTTTTAGCAGCAATTTGGCTACTAGATGTAGAAGTTGTAGGAAATATTTTAAATGTTATAATAGTTAATGTGGTACTGGCTCTTGTAGCACTAGCTTTTGGAATTCTCTTGTCTACTCTAGCAAAATCAGAATTCCAAATGATGCAATTTATTCCTCTCGTGATTATGCCCCAACTTTTTTTCTCAGGAATTATTCCATTGTCATCCATGGGAGAATGGGCTCCAACTGTGGGGAAATTTTTGCCATTAACCTATTCTGGTGATGCAATAAGCCAGATTATTCTTTACGGACACAATCTTGGTGATATTTTGTCAAATCTTGGTGTTTTAATGATTTTCTTGATCATTTTAACAATTCTTAATATTGTTGGATTGCGTCGTTATCGTAAAGTTTAGAAATCAACATAAATAATGCTAAAAAGGTGTGAAGATTAGATGGATAAGACTGTTTTTGAATCGTTTGAAGATTACTTAGAAGAAGCGAATTACCCTCAAGGAAAGAAAAAAATCATGCAGGCAGCAGTGGATCTCATATCAACTAGGAGTTACCATGGGACCTCAACTCTTCACATAGCTGAGCGTGCTGGACTAAGCCAGGCAACTTTGTTTAAGTATTTTAAGACGAAGGATGATTTACTGACGGCTATTTTACATCCTGTAGTCCCAGGCATTTTCGGTAGTTTTTTTGAGGAACTCTTAGCTTTTGAAACGACAGAAGAGAGGGTTCGTTATCTCGTCCACGATCGTATGAGCTATCTCAAAAAAAATCGTGCTTTGATGAAAATCATTCTGCAGGAGAGTTTTTCAAATAAAAAACTAAAAAATGAACAGATTTTTATCTGGAATGCTATTCAAGATAAACTTCGAGTACTCCGTAAGGAATTGATAGCAGATCCACGTGTAAATCCAGAGTTAACGATTCCTCAAATGGTTCGTATTTGTGTTGGCCCATTGTTGGCTTACTTCGCTCAACTTTATATCGTTAGCGACAACGGAGAAATAAAGGAAGAGGACCTAGACTTATTAGAAAAACAGATTTTAGGTGGTTTGTGGAAATAAGGGAGTTCTAGAAGAGCTAAGATTTATTTACTTGACTTTCAAACAAGCTAAAAAAGACATGTTCTGCTTATTTCAGATTCATGTCTTTTTTGTTGTTGGATTTGGTATTCTTCATAAGTCCTCAATGACTTTGCCAAAACAGAAACCGACTTCTCCAGCGGTGCAACGATTTCTCAAGTGTATGGAAGAGGAGATTTCTGGCTTGCTAAAGACAACTCCTTGACACTTCGCCAGCTTTTGATACAATAGTACAAAATTAGAGGAGGTGGGCTATGATTCAGAAACATGCGATTCCCATTTTGGAGTTTGATGACAATCCCCAGGCGGTCCTTATGCCAACACATGAGGGATTGGACTTAAAGTTGCCAAAGAAATGCATCTATGCATTTTTGGAGGAAGAGATTGACCGCTACGCTCAGGAAGCAGGAGCGGACTGTGTTGGTGAGTTCGTTTCTGCCACCAAGACTTATCCAGTCTATGTCGTCAACTACAAGGGTGAGGAGATCTGTCTGACCCAGGCGCCCGTTGGTTCTGCCCCAGCGGCCCAGTTTATGGATTGGTTGATTGGCTATGGTGTAGAGCAAATCATCTCCACTGGAACCTGTGGCGTCCTAGCCGATATAGAGGAGAATGCTTTTCTCATCCCTATTCGCGCTCTGCGAGATGAGGGGACCAGCTACCACTATGTAGCACCTTCTCGTTATATGGAGATGCAGATTGAGGCTATCTCTGCCATTGAGCAAGTCTTGGAACAAAGAGGCATTCCTTACGAGGAGGTCAT
>CAUSWL010000003.1:0-49252 GCA_963535345.1 uncultured Streptococcus sp. | reverse complement strand
ACAAGGCTAAGCTCAGCTTTGATAAAATTCGTGCAGTTGAGAGCAATCCAGTTGGAAAATTGATTTTGGTTACTGCCATCAACCCAACACCAGCAGGTGAAGGAAAATCAACTATTACCATTGGTCTGGCGGATGCCTTGAATAAAATTGGCAAGAAAACCATGATTGCTATTCGTGAACCATCTCTTGGTCCAGTAATGGGGATTAAGGGTGGTGCTGCAGGAGGTGGTTACGCTCAAGTGTTGCCAATGGAAGACATCAATCTACACTTTACGGGAGACATGCATGCCATTACAACTGCCAACAATGCTCTTTCTGCCTTGATTGACAACCACTTGCACCAAGGAAATGAGTTGAGAATTGATCAACGTCGTATCCTCTGGAAACGCGTTGTGGACTTGAATGATCGCGCCCTTCGTCATGTGACAGTTGGACTTGGTGGTCCTTTAAATGGTATCCCACGTGAGGATGGCTTTGACATTACCGTTGCTTCCGAAATCATGGCGATTCTTTGCTTGGCTACGGATATCGAGGACTTGAAACGTCGTTTGGCTAATATTGTTATCGGTTATCGCTATGACCGTACACCTGTTTCTGTAGGTGATTTGCAGGTTGAGGGTGCTTTAGCATTGATTTTGAAGGATGCTATTAAGCCAAACTTGGTTCAGACAATTTACGGTACACCTGCCTTTGTACACGGTGGTCCATTTGCCAATATCGCTCATGGATGTAACTCTGTTTTGGCAACAAGCACAGCCCTTCGCTTGGCTGATTATACTGTTACTGAAGCTGGTTTTGGTGCGGACCTTGGTGCTGAGAAATTCCTTGACATTAAGACACCAAACTTGCCAACATCTCCAGATGCAGTTGTCATCGTCGCAACCCTTCGTGCCCTTAAGATGAATGGTGGTGTAGCTAAGGACGCTTTGACAGAGGAAAATGTAGAAGCAGTTCGTTCAGGTTTTGCTAACTTGAAACGCCACGTTGAAAATATTCGTAAGTTTGGTATTCCAGCAGTTGTTGCGATTAATGAATTTGTCACTGATACAGAGGCTGAAATCGCAGCCTTGAAAGAACTCTGTGCTTCTATCAATGTGCCAGTTGAGTTGGCTAGTGTCTGGGCTGATGGGGCAGAAGGTGGTGTAGCGCTTGCTGAAACACTTGTCAAGACTATCTCTGAAAATCCAGCCAACTATACTCGTCTTTATGACAATGACCTTTCTGTTCAAGAAAAGATTGAAAAGATTGTTACTGAAATCTACCGTGGTAGCAAAGTAAACTTTGAAAAGAAAGCTCAAACTCAAATCGCCCAAATCGTTCAAAACGGTTGGGACAAATTGCCAATTTGTATGGCTAAAACTCAATACAGTTTCTCTGACAATCCAAATGCGCTTGGAGCACCAGAAAACTTTGAAATTACCATTCGTGAATTGGTACCAAAATTAGGTGCAGGCTTCATCGTTGCCTTAACTGGTGATGTCATGACCATGCCAGGACTTCCAAAACGACCAGCAGCCCTCAACATGGATGTTGAAAGCGATGGAACCGTTCTAGGCTTGTTCTAATAGTTTAATTGAATTCAAATGAGTTTGGAAATACTATCCAAGCTCATTTTTTATCTAGATATAAGAAGTTGCCTTCTACACGTAACCAGTCTAGGTAAAGATATTTTCCTTGAATTCTGATATAATAGAAATATTGACTTCAAGAGTAAGGAAGAGAAGATGAACGCATTATTAAATGGAATGAATGACCGTCAGGCTGAGGCGGTGCAAACGACAGAAGGGCCCTTGTTAATCATGGCTGGTGCTGGTTCTGGGAAGACTCGTGTTTTAACTCACAGAATCGCCTACTTGATTGATGAAAAGATGGTCAATCCTTGGAATATCTTGGCCATTACCTTTACCAATAAGGCGGCGCGTGAGATGAAGGAGCGTGCCTATGGCCTCAATCCAGCTACTCAGGACTGTCTGATTGCGACCTTTCACTCCATGTGTGTTCGTATTCTACGTCGTGATGCGGATCATATTGGCTATAACCGAAATTTCACCATTGTAGATCCCGGAGAACAGCGAACCCTCATGAAACGCATTCTCAAGCAATTAAACTTGGATCCGAAAAAATGGAATGAACGGACCATTTTGGGGACTATTTCCAATGCTAAGAATGACCTGATTGATGATGTGGCTTATGCTGCTCAGGCTGGTGATATGTATACGCAAATCGTAGCCCAGTGTTATACAGCCTATCAGAAAGAGCTTCGTCAGTCAGAGTCTGTTGATTTTGATGATTTGATTATGCTGACCTTGCGTCTCTTTGATCAGAATCCTGATGTTTTGACCTACTATCAGCAGAAGTTCCAGTACATTCACGTTGATGAGTACCAAGATACCAACCATGCCCAGTACCAACTGGTCAAACTCTTGGCTTCACGCTTTAAAAATATCTGCGTGGTCGGTGATGCGGACCAGTCTATCTACGGTTGGCGTGGGGCTGATATGCAGAATATCTTGGATTTCGAGAAAGATTATCCTCAAGCCAAGGTAGTTTTGCTAGAGGAAAATTACCGTTCAACCAAAACCATTCTCCAAGCTGCCAATGACGTCATCAAAAACAATCAAAATCGCCGCCCCAAGAATCTCTGGACCCAGAATGCTGATGGGGAACAGATTATTTACTATCGTGCAAATGACGAACAAGATGAGGCTGTTTTTGTAGCCAAAACCATAGATGAACTTGGTCGTAGTCAAAACTTCCTCCACAAGTATTTTGCAGTTCTTTATCGGACTAACGCCCAGTCTCGTACTATTGAAGAGGCCCTCCTAAAGTCCAATATTCCTTATACCATGGTTGGTGGGACTAAGTTCTACAGCCGTAAGGAAATCCGTGATATTATTGCTTATCTGAATCTTATTGCTAATTTGAGTGACAATATCAGTTTTGAGCGCATTATTAACGAACCAAAACGTGGAATTGGCCCAGGAACCGTTGAGAAAATTCGCGACTTTGCGAATATGCAAGATATGTCTATGCTGGATGCTTCAGCTAATATCATGCTGTCTGGCATTAAAGGAAAAGCAGCCCAGTCTATCTGGGATTTTGCCAATATGATTCTGGATTTGCGGGAGCAACTGGATCAATTAACTATCACCGAGCTAGTGGAAGCTGTTCTAGAAAAAACAGGTTATGTCGATATTCTTAATGCTCAAGCGACCTTGGAGAGCAAGGCGCGGGTTGAAAATATCGAAGAGTTTCTATCTGTTACTAAGAATTTTGACGACAACCCTGATAGTCAGGAAGAAGAAACTGGTTTGGACAAACTCAGTCGTTTCTTGAATGACTTGGCTTTGATTGCAGATACGGATTCAGGCAGTCAGGAGACATCAGAAGTGACCTTGATGACCTTGCACGCTGCTAAAGGACTTGAGTTCCCAGTTGTCTTCATCATCGGGATGGAGGAGAATGTCTTTCCACTTAGTCGTGCAGCAGAAGATCCGGATGAACTGGAAGAAGAACGCCGTTTGGCCTATGTAGGTATCACGCGAGCGGAGAAAATCCTCTATCTGACCAATGCCAACTCTCGCTTGCTTTTTGGTCGTACCAGTTACAATCGTCCAACTCGTTTTATCAATGAAATTAGTTCGGACTTGCTCGAGTATCAAGGTTTGGCCCGTCCAGCGAATACTAGCTTTAAAGCCTCTTATAGCAGTGGTGGGATTACTTTCGGTCAAGGTATGAGCTTAGCTCAGGCCTTTCAAGAACGGAAACGCAAGGCTGTACCAAGCTCTATCCAGTCAAGTGGTCTCCCATTTGGACAGTTTGCGGCTGGAACTAAAAAAGATTCGACTGATACAAGTTGGTCTATTGGGGATATTGCTCTCCACAAGAAGTGGGGAGAGGGAACGGTCCTTGAAGTTTCAGGTAGCGGTGATACTCAGGAGTTGAAAATCAATTTCCCAGAAGTAGGGCTGAAAAAACTCCTTGCCAGTGTTGCCCCAATTGAGAAAAAAATCTAATTTTCTATCCTTCTCACGAATAATAAAGTGAGGAGGATTTTTATGTACAGTATTTCATTCCAAGAAGATTCACTCTTGCCTAGAGAAAGACTAGTCAAAGAAGGAGTAGAGGCTCTAAGCAATCAAGAATTGCTAGCAATTCTGCTCAGAACAGGAACACGTCAGGCCAATGTCTTTGAAATTGCCCAAAAAGTCTTGAATAGTCTTAACAGTCTAACTGATTTGAAAAAAATGACCCTGCAGGAATTGCAGAGTCTGTCTGGTATAGGGCGAATAAAAGCCATTGAACTACAAGCAGTGATTGAACTGGGGCATCGTATTCACAAACATGAAACCCTTGAGATGGAAAGTATTCTCAGTAGTCAAAAGCTAGCCAAGAAAATGCAACAGGAACTTGGCGACAAAAAACAAGAGCACCTAGTGGCGCTCTATCTCAATACTCAAAATCAAATCATTCATCAGCAAACTATTTTTATCGGATCTGCGACACGCAGCATTGCTGAACCGAGAGAAATTCTTCACTATGCCCTCAAGCATATGGCTACCTCAGTGATTCTCGTTCACAATCATCCATCTGGTGCAGTATCTCCTAGTCGAAATGATGATCATGTCACTAAACTAGTCAAGGAAGCCTGCGAACTGATGGGAATTGTGTTTCTGGATCATCTAATTGTCTCTCACTCGGATTACTTTAGTTACCGTGAAAAGACGGATCTGATTTAAGATTACACATGATCTTACTCAATCACTTTTAAAACATAGGAATCTACTTCTGCCATATTGATAACAGGAAGAGGTTTTATCGTGGGTACAAGTAAATTTTCTTGAACGATAAAGTTGACAATCGCATTGAAATCTTCGATTTTATAATATCTTTTTTTATGAATGAGAATATCTCTGTAAAAGTAAAGACTTGAATGAAATTTACTTTTTAGTTTAGCATCTCCCTTTTTACAAAATCGTTTTGCCTTTTTAGACATTTCTTTCAGCTGTTTTTCTTTTTGAGATAGTTTATCGAAATTCTCTTTATTCTTAGAAAAAGATTGGTAACTTTCCGCTGTTAAAAGTCTATAGAGATTAGAAAGATGAAAGCAAACCCTTATTTCTTTTTCATTGTTTGATAAGAAAAGATTAGCTTCCTTTTCCTTATAGGATATGAAAACATTAGCTTCTATATCTCTCAAAATCTCATGAGTAGAAGGTATTTTAATTTCATTCATGATTAATAACCTATTTATAAGTCCTAGAGTTCGTTAACAACATAGTCAAACAATGTTTTATCTTTGGGGCGATTTTCAAATAGAAATTCTGGATGCCATTGGACACCAAGATAAGGAAAGCCGTCCGTAGTTGTCACAGCCTCAATGATTCCATCTTTAGGATCATGTGCTACAACCTTAAGATTTGAGGCTAGATCTTTAATGCTCTGGTGGTGGAAGGAGTTGATATGAGAGATTTCTCCATAGATTTCTCGGAGAATGGTATCAGGTTCCGTTACGAGGCGTTGGGTCGTGTATTCGGCTGAACAGTCCTGCCAATGATCCTCAATATCTTGGTGAAGCGTGCCTCCCATGGCGACATTGAAAAGTTGAGTACCCCGACAAACAGAGAAAATTGGTTTCTTTTGCTTAATTGCTTCTCTAATAAGGGCTAATTCAAACTGGTCTCTTTGAAGATGGTAGTCATCGCTGTCAATGGTTTTAGGCTCACTATAGTATTTTGGATCAACATTTTGCCCACCCGTTAGGATGAGCTTATCAATGATACTGATGTAATAGGCAGCCATTTCTTGATCACCAATCGGTAGGATGATTGGAATTCCGCCAGCGTCCTTGACTCCTTCAACAAAGCCTTTTGCTGCATAGCTCATCATGATGTCATCATCTGGATGAGCTTTTTCATTTCCTGTAATCCCAATAACTGGTTTTTTCATAAATGCTTTCGCTTTCTAATCCTCTTTACGCATAAAATAGAGGAGGGTTTGGAGTTCGCTTGTCAAATCGACATACTGAACAACCACATCTTTTGGGAGGTGAAGGTGAACAGGGGAAAAGCTGAGAATACCTTTTATACCTGCATCAACCAAAAGATTGGCAACTTCTTGTGATTTAACACTTGGAACTGTTAGGATAGCAGTTTTGACATCTGCTTCTTTTATTTTTTCTTTAATCTGTGAGATACCATAGATTGGAATTCCATCAGGTGTCTGGCTTCCAACTTCTGGATGGTCATCTAGGTCAAAGGCCATGATAATTTTCATCTTGTTACGCTCATGGAAGCGGTAGTGGAGAAGGGCATGGCCCATATTTCCAATACCAACCAGCATGACATTGGTAATGGAGTTATCATTGAGTAAATCGGCAAAAAACGTCATCAGTTTTTTGACATCATAGCCAAAACCACGACGACCTAGTTCACCAAAATAGGAAAAATCACGACGTACGGTCGCGGAATCAATACCGATAGCCTCTGCAATTTGCTTAGAGTTGGCACGTTCAATCTTTTCTGCATGAAATCTCTTAAAAATTCGATAGTAGAGAGAGAGTCTTTTTGCTGTAGCTTTTGGAATAGCAGACTGTTTATCTTTCACAAAATCACAACCTTTCTATTCTTCTATTTTATAGAAACATTGTGAAAAAATCAACAAAAACAAGAAAAAACTAAGAAAATCTTAGTTTTAGTCTTAAAAATTAGCTTGTGATAGAAAACGGTAGAGATCTCCGACCAATCCTTGATAGATAACTTTATCATCAAAGGTTAATGAGGTAACTAGGAATGTATCTGGAAGAGTTACACAACCTGATAGAGATAACATGAGCTCTTCGTAATCCTTATATTCAAGTGTACGTTCTACGTGATAGTTATCTTGATAGGTAAGTCGATACATAGTCAATTATCTTTCTTCTTTAGTGAAAATACCGCGTTCTACTAAACTGTCCATGAGGAAGTAGAATTTTTCCTGATGAATGTGGTGGTCTTCTGATTTAAAGATATTGACCAAACGAAGGCCAGACTTGTCTGTGATGTTGAGTTTAGCACCTGTAAGGTCTTTATTGATGATGATTTTTAGCTTGAAACCTTCACCACTGTTGGGTACTTTTTCAAGTAGACGAGTTAGTTCGAAGTTTCCTACCTTTGTTTCAAAGAAAGTATTATCTTTCAGTGTGAACTTTTTGACAGATGGGCTAAGTGTATAGTTGTAGCGGCAGTTTTGTAGTTTAATGGTTTTTTCGAATGCCATTAGATTAATCTCCAATAATATTTTTTAAGGTTTGTGCGAGTTGTTTCAGTTCTTCCTCAGTGTTAAGAGGAGAAAGACTGATACGGACAGATTCTGATAAACGATGCGAATCAGACCCATAAAATGCTTCAAGCACATGACTGGTTTGCACAATACCAGCAGTACAAGCTGAACCGGTAGAAATTGAAATTCCTTCAAGGTCTAACCGTAGCAAGAGCAAATCATTTTTTTGACCAGGAAAGCCAATGTTGACAACATAAGGAAGTTGGTGGTTGCTTTCATTGAGATAGTAGTCGAGACCTGCAATTTCTTCTAAAAAAGTAGCTTTGAGTGCGCTTAGTTTTTGGTAATGTTCAACTTGGTCATTTAAATCCTCTTTGAGAGCAGCGACCATGCCTACAATGGCAGCGAGATTTTCTGTTCCAGCCCGTTTCTTTTGTTCTTGGTCTCCACCGTGAAGGTAGGAATCAAAGTCCGCGGAAGAAGCATAAAGAAAGCCAACTCCTTTTGGTCCATGGAATTTGTGGGCAGAAGCGCTGAGAAAATCAATTCCTAATTCCTCGGGATGGATAGGGATTTTCCCGATAGCTTGAACAGCATCTACATGATAAGCAGCAGGATGCTCTTTTAAAATATGTCCAATCTCAGCGATAGGTAAGAGACTCCCAGTTTCATTATTAGCATACATGGTGGAAACGAGAATGGTATCGTCACGTAAGGCTTCTTGAATTTGCTGGGCAGTAATTTCTTGATTTACTGGTTGGATGATGGTCGCTTCAAAACCAAAATGTTGAATCAGATAATCGATAGTCTCAAGCACAGAATGGTGTTCAATAGCTGTCGTGATGATATGTTTTCCACGTTTTTGATGACGGAGACAATAGCCGATAATGGCTGTATTGTTACTTTCTGTACCACCAGACGTGAAAAAGATATGTTGAGGTTTGGTTCCTAGTAAGTGGGCTAAGTCCTGACGAGCTTCTCGCAAGAGTTTGCCAGCCTGCCGACCATGACTATGAATACTAGAAGGATTACCATGAGTTTCTTGCATGACCTTGGTCATTTCAGAAATAGCTACTGCTGACATAGGAGTGGTAGCAGCATTGTCCAAATAAATCAAAGAATCACCTTATTTCTTTTTGTTGTAAGCAAAGAGTGGGCTGACTGGTTTTCTTTCATGGATGCGGACGATAGCATCACCAATTAATTCGCTAGCAGTAATGTAACATACATTTTCTGGAGTTCTTTCTTTGGTCGCTACGGAGTCTGTCACAAGGATTTCTTTGATGTTTGTAGCGTCAAGAAGATCTGCTGCACCTTCAACAAATAAACCGTGACTGGATACTGCATAAATCTCAGTTGCGCCTTCACGTTCAACGATTTTGGCTGCTTCAGAGAAAGTACGACCAGTATTTAGGATATCGTCAATCAAGATAGCCTTCTTGCCTTCAACATCCCCAATGATATAGCCTTCGTTACGATCAGAATCGTCTTGGGCGTAGTCAATGATAGCAATAGGAGCATCAAGGTATTCAGCCAAACTACGTGCACGTTTAACACCAGAGTTCTTTGGACTGACAACAACAACATCAGAACCAAGAAGTCCTTTATCACAGTAGTGCTTAGCAAATAGAGGAACAGTATAAAGATTGTCTACAGGAATGTCAAAGAAACCTTGGACCTGAACAGCATGGAGGTCAAGCGTCAGAACACGGCTTACACCAGCTTTGACAAGCATATTGGCAACTAGTTTTGCAGTGAGGGGTTCGCGAGAAGAAGCGATACGATCCTGACGCGCATAACCAAAGTAAGGAAGGACAACGTTGATACTATGAGCACTTGCACGTACACAAGCATCAACCATGATTAACAACTCCATCAAGTGGTTGCTAACGGGATAGCTGGTTGACTGGATGATATAAACATCGTAACCACGGACACTTTCTTCGATGTTGACCTGGATTTCGCCGTCAGAAAATTGACGAGAGGATAACTTCCCGAGAGGTACACCAACTGTATCCGCAATCTTTTGAGCGATTTCATGGTTAGAGTTTAGGGTGAAAAGTTTCATGTTGTTTCTATCTGACATTATAGACCGTCCTCTGTAAACTTTGTGAATCTTCTCTGAGAAAGTTTTGTTTTTCAAAGCCAGATTCTTTTATTTTTATCTTTTCTATTTTACCAAAAAAAGGAGATTATTTCAGCTTTTTTTCATGCTTTTAATAAAACGAATTAATTTTGATGGAGCTTTCTGATAAGTAATCTGATTTTCATCTAAAAATCTCTGAAAATCTTCTTTCCCTTTTTCATGGTCGGTGACTTCAAGCTCGAGTTCATAGTCCGTCTGGTCAAAGTATCGACTTTCATCTAAGGCTATTAAGCCAATTCCTGTTTTCGTTTCATAACGAAGGGTTGAAAGGCAGCCTAGAACTAACCAGTCATGGCTTTCGATGCCAATCTTAGAGAGCTTCTCTAGAACGAGACCCTGAGGTAGTTTTTGTTTTTCTAGGTATGATTCAGCTTCTGGAAGAGTTAGTTTCTGGTTGTATTCCATATTTCCTACAGTTTGAGGTACTTTTAAGGTCAATTCCGCCCAATTTGAAAAGGTGCGAATGCGCATGGCAACCTTCTTTTCACGCAATTGGAAATCTGGTGTGTCAATGTAGTAGTTTTTCTGAAAGACGGGTTGGATATGGGAAAACTGTTTTTTTAGATGATCATATTCCTCTTTTTTCAGAAGTGTTTTCAATTCTATTTCTAAATGTTTCATTTTTTCAACCTTTTCTATATCTTTGAAAGCGATTTATGGTATAATGAACAATGTATTTATTGTATACGAATGTACTGAAAAAATCAAAGATTTTCGACAGAGCAATCAAACATTACAAGGGAGAGAGTATGACCATAGAATGGGAAGAATTTTTAGATCCTTACATTCAGGCTGTTGGTGAATTGAAGATTAAACTTCGGGGAATTCGCAAACAGTATCGTAAGCAAAACAAGCATTCTCCGATTGAGTTTGTAACGGGTCGTGTCAAACCGATTGAAAGTATCAAAGAAAAAATGGCTCGTCGAGGAATTACATATGCAAGTCTGGAACATGATCTGCAAGACATTGCGGGTTTACGTGTCATGGTTCAGTTCGTTGATGACGTGGAAGAAGTTGTTGCAATTCTACGTAAACGCCAAGATATGAGAGTCGTTCAGGAACGAGACTATATCACTCATCGTAAGGCTTCGGGCTATCGTTCTTATCACGTGGTTGTTGAGTACACAGTTGATACGATCAACGGGGCTAAGACGATTTTGGCAGAAATTCAAATACGGACTTTAGCCATGAATTTCTGGGCTACGATTGAACACTCGCTCAATTATAAGTATCAGGGTGATTTTCCAGAAGAAATCAGGAAAAGACTGGAAATCACAGCGAAAATAGCCTATCAACTGGATGAAGAAATGGGTAAGATTCGTGACGATATCCAGGAAGCGCAGGCTCTCTTTGATCCATTGAGCAGAAAATTAAACGATGGTGTAGGAAATAGTGACGATACAGATGAAGAATACAGGTAAACGAGTTGACCTCATAGCAAATAGAAAACCTCAGAGTCAGAAGGTCTTGCATGAACTGAGGGAAAAACTCAAGAAACAACATTTTATACTGAACGATACCAATCCCGATATCGTCATTTCCATTGGTGGTGACGGGATGCTTTTGTCTGCCTTTCACAAGTATGAGAATCAGTTAGACAAGGTTCGATTTGTAGGTGTTCATACAGGGCATTTGGGATTTTACACAGATTATCGTGATTTTGAGCTGGATCAATTGGTGACCAATCTTTTACTAGATACTGGTGCCAAAGTTTCTTATCCGGTCTTGAATGTTAAGGTAACGCTTGAAAATGGAGAGGTGAAAATCTTCCGTGCTTTAAATGAAGCCAGCATCCGTCGATCAGACCGCACCATGGTTGCGGATATCATCATTAACCATGTTCCGTTCGAGCGATTTCGTGGAGATGGAGTGACTGTTTCAACGCCGACGGGAAGTACCGCCTACAACAAATCCTTGGGTGGAGCTGTCTTACATCCTACCATTGAAGCCTTGCAGTTGACGGAAATAGCAAGCCTTAATAATAGAGTCTATCGCACTTTGGGATCATCGATCATTATTCCCAAAAAAGATAAGATTGAACTTTTGCCGACACGCAATGATTACCATACGATATCAGTCGATAACAGCGTCTATTCCTTCCGTAATATCGAACGGATAGAGTATCAAATCGACCATCACAAGATTCACTTCGTAGCGACTCCAAGCCACACTAGTTTCTGGAATCGTGTTAAAGATGCCTTCATCGGCGAGGTGGATGAATGAGGTTCGAATTTACCGCAGATGAGCACGTCAAAGTCAAAAATTTCCTCAAGAAACATGAGGTTTCCAAGGGACTTTTGGCTAAGATTAAGTTTCGAGGCGGGGCTATACGGGTCAATGGCCAAGCTCAAAATGCGACCTATCTCTTAGATATTGGAGATAGAGTAACTATTGACATTCCTGCAGAGGAAGGGTTTGAGAGCCTTGAAGCTATTGATCGACCACTCGATATTTTATATGAGGATGACCATTTTCTGGTTTTGAATAAGCCTTATGGAGTAGCTTCCATCCCCAGTGTCAATCATTCCAATACCATTGCCAATTTTATCAAGGGCTACTATGTCAAGCAAAACTATGAAAATCAGCAAGTTCACATCGTGACTAGGCTTGATAGAGATACTTCTGGTTTGATGCTCTTTGCCAAGCACGGCTACGCTCATGCACGTTTAGACAAGCAACTGCAACGAAAGTCTATCGAAAAACGTTACTTTGCTTTGGTTAAAGGAGCTGGTGTCTTGGAGCCTGAAGGGGAGATTATCGCCCCGATTGCGCGTGATGTGGACTCCATTATCACGAGACGGGTTGCCAAAGGTGGGAAATACGCCCATACATCTTATAAAGTTATAGCGTCTTATGGAAATATTCACCTAGTCGATATTCGTCTGCATACTGGACGAACTCATCAGATACGAGTGCATTTTTCTCATATCGGTTTTCCTTTGTTGGGAGACGATCTCTATGGAGGCAGCCTAGACGACGGTATTCAGCGCCAGGCCTTGCATTGCCATTATTTATCTTTTTATCATCCTTTTCTAGAGCAAGATTTGCAACTAGAAAGCCCCTTACCGGATGATTTCAGCAATCTTATTACTCGGTTATCAACTAATACTCTTTAAAATCTATTTGGAGTATAATTTATTTTCTTAAAGGAGAAAACTCATGGAAGTTTTTGAAAGTCTCAAAGCCAACCTGGTTGGCAAAAATGCTCGTATCGTTCTCCCTGAAGGGGAAGAGCCACGTATTCTTCAAGCGACAAAACGCTTGGTAAAAGAAACAGAAGTGATTCCTGTTTTGCTTGGAAACCCTGAAAAAATTAAAATTTATCTCGAAATCGAGGGGATCATGGATGGTTATGAAGTGATTGATCCCCAACACTATCCTCAATTCGAAGAAATGGTTGCTGCCTTAGTAGAGCGTCGTAAGGGCAAAATGACTGAAGAAGAAGCGCGCAAAGTTTTGGTTGAAGATGTCAACTACTTTGGTGTGATGCTAGTCTACTTGGGCTTGGTTGACGGTATGGTATCTGGTGCGATTCACTCAACTGCCTCAACAGTTCGCCCAGCCCTTCAAATTATCAAAACTCGTCCAAATGTAACTCGTACTTCAGGTGCCTTCCTCATGGTACGTGGTACGGAACGTTACCTATTTGGTGACTGTGCCATTAACATCAATCCAGATGCAGAAGCCTTGGCTGAAATTGCCATCAACTCAGCAATTACAGCTAAGATGTTTGGTATTGAACCTAAAATTGCTATGCTAAGCTATTCTACTAAAGGTTCAGGATTTGGTGAAAGTGTTGATAAGGTAGTGGAAGCTACAAAAATTGCTCACGACTTGCGCCCTGACCTTGAGATTGATGGGGAGTTGCAATTTGACGCTGCCTTTGTTCCTGAAACTGCAGCTCTAAAAGCTCCAGGAAGTAACGTAGCTGGTCAAGCAAATGTTTTTGTCTTCCCAGGTATCGAAGCCGGAAATATTGGGTACAAGATGGCAGAACGTCTCGGTGGTTTTGCGGCTGTAGGACCTGTTTTGCAAGGTTTGAACAAACCTGTTAACGACCTTTCTCGTGGATGTAATGCAGATGATGTGTACAAGTTGACCCTTATCACAGCAGCTCAAGCAGTTCATCAATAAGATTTAGTCCTCTTTCCCATGGGAAGAGGCTTTTTAGTACTGAGAGAAGGACAGTTAGAGTCTTCTGTGTTATACTAGAGATATGTTAGATTTGAAAGAATATGGTATCGTCATGTGGCCGGAGGAGAAGATTATTTCTTTTCGTGAAAAACTCCTCAATTGGTATGATGAAAACAAGCGAGATTTACCTTGGAGGAGAAGTAAAAATCCTTATCACATCTGGGTATCTGAAATCATGCTCCAGCAGACTAGAGTGGATACAGTTATTCCATACTACGAACGATTCTTGGACTTGTTTCCAACAGTTGAAAGTCTGGCCAATGCCCCTGAAGATCGTTTGTTGAAGGCTTGGGAGGGATTGGGCTATTATTCTCGAGTGCGCAATATGCAGGCTGCAGCCCAGCAGATTATGACTGACTTTGGGGGGCAATTTCCAAATACCTATGAAGGAATTTCTAGTTTAAAAGGGATTGGCCCTTACACTGCGGGAGCTATTTCCAGTATCGCTTTTAATTTGCCTGAGCCAGCGGTTGATGGCAATGTCATGCGGGTTTTGGCACGCTTGTTTGAGGTTGATCATGATATCGGAGTTCCCAGCAATCGCAAAATTTTTCAGGCAATGATGGAAATCTTGATTGACCCGAAACGACCAGGTGACTTTAACCAAGCTCTGATGGATTTAGGGTCTGACATAGAGGCTCCAGTTAACCCTCGACCAGAAGAAAGCCCTGTTAAGGACTTTAGCGCAGCCTATCAGAATGGGACTATGGATGTATATCCAATCAAAGAGCCCAAGAAAAAGCCCCTCCCAATCTATCTCAAGGCTTTGGTTGTACGCAATGACCGTGGGCAATATTTACTAGAGAAAAATGAAAGCGAGAAACTGCTAGCCGGTTTTTGGCATTTCCCCTTGATCGAAGTTGATGATTTCTCAAGTGATGACGATCAGCTAGATCTCTTTTCACAAGTCAAAGAGGAAAGCAGAGCATTTGGACCAAGCCCTCAAGAAAACTTTGAGCAAGATTATGATTTAGAAGTGAATTGGTCCCAGCAAGTATTTGACCAGGTCAAGCATGTATTTAGTCATCGGAAATGGCATATTCAAATCATCGCTGGTCAAGTGACGGAAACAAAACAGTTTTCTGACAGAGAAATTCGCTGGGTTTCTCCTCAGGAGTTTTCTGATTATCCACTTGCGAAACCTCAACAAAAAATTTGGCAGGCTTATAAAACAAATCTTGAAGATGAAGGCCTACAGTAGCCATTTGTGCCTTCTTTACATTTTTTTGTTATAATAGATAAAGAAAAGGTGATAAAATGAAAAAAATATTAATTGTAGATGATGAGAAACCAATCTCAGATATTATTAAGTTTAATATGGCCAAGGAAGGTTATGAAGTTGTAACAGCCTTCAATGGTCGTGAGGCAATCGAGCTATTTGAAGCTGAGCAACCGGATATTATTATCCTCGACTTGATGCTACCTGAAATTGATGGTTTAGAAGTTGCTAAAGCTATTCGTAAGACTAGTAGCGTGCCGATTATCATGCTATCAGCTAAGGATAGCGAATTTGACAAGGTTATTGGTTTAGAGTTAGGTGCAGATGATTATGTTACAAAACCTTTCTCAAACCGTGAGTTGCAGGCTCGTGTTAAGGCCCTTCTTCGTCGTACCGATCTAGTTTCAGTAGATAACCAAGAGTCTGATGAGAAGAAGACGCAACCTTTACAAATTGGTGATTTGGAAATCGTTCCAGATGCTTACGTGGCAAAGAAATATGGTGAGGAATTAGATTTAACCCACCGTGAGTTTGAACTCTTGTATCACTTGGCGTCTCATATTGGACAAGTGATTACGCGTGAACACTTGCTTGAGACTGTATGGGGTTATGACTATTTTGGTGATGTTCGTACTGTGGACGTGACCATTAGACGCTTGCGTGAGAAAATAGAAGATACTCCAAGTCGTCCAGAGTACATTCTCACACGTCGTGGTGTTGGATACTATATGAGAAATAATGATTGAAGATATTAGACAAACTATTCTGACCAGCGATTTTATCTTTATCTTGATTTTACTGGGCTTTATCCTGGTGGTGACCTTGCTGTTACTGGAAAATCGTCGGGATAATATCCGTCTGAAGGAGATAAATCAAAAGGTTAAGGACTTGATTACAGGTGATTATTCTCAAGTTTTGGACTTGCAAGGAAGTACAGAAATCACCAATATCACCAATAATCTGAACGATTTGTCAGAAGTTATTCGTTTGACCCAAGAAAATCTGGAACAAGAGAGTAAACGATTGAACAGTATTCTTTCTTACATGACAGATGGCGTTCTTGCGACCAATCGTCGTGGCCAGATTACTATGATCAACGATATGGCCAAGAAACAGCTCGGTGTGCAGAAAGAAGATGTTCTGAATAAAAGTATCCTTGAATTGCTTAAGATAGAAGATGAGTATGAGCTGCGTGATCTAATTACACAGATTCCTGAGTTGACGATTGACTCCCAGGATGTGAATGGGGAATACCTGAGCCTTCGTGTACGTTTTGCTCTGGTTCGTCGTGAGTCAGGTTTCATCTCTGGTTTGGTTGCCGTTTTACATGATACGACCGAGCAGGAGAAGGAAGAGCGTGAGCGAAGACTCTTTGTTTCGAACGTGAGTCACGAGTTGCGAACTCCTTTGACCAGTGTTAAATCTTATCTTGAAGCCTTGGACGAGGGAGCTCTGTATGATCCTGTTGCTCCTGATTTTATCAAGGTTTCACTCGATGAAACCAACCGTATGATGCGGATGGTGACAGATCTCTTACATCTCTCTCGTATTGATAATGCGACAAGTCAGCTAGATGTGGAATTGATTAATTTTACTGCATTCATCACCTTTATTCTCAACCGATTTGATAAGATGAGAAGTCAGGATGACGAGAAAAAATATGAGCTTGTCAGAGATTACCCTATTAATTCAGTTTGGATCGAGATTGATACCGATAAGATGACTCAGGTGATTGATAATATTCTTAACAATGCCATCAAGTACTCACCAGATGGTGGCAAAATTACTGTCAGCATGAAGACCACAGATGACCAGATGATTTTATCCATCAAAGACCAAGGTCTAGGTATTCCAAAGCAAGATTTGCCGAAGATTTTTGACCGATTCTACCGTGTGGATCGTGCAAGAAGTCGGGCTCAAGGTGGAACTGGTCTAGGTCTGGCTATCGCAAAAGAAATCATCAAACAACACAATGGCTTTATTTGGGCAAAAAGTGAATACGGTAAGGGATCGACCTTTACCATTGTGCTCCCTTATGATAAGGATGCCGTAAAAGAAGAAATATGGGAGGACGAAATAGAAGACTAGAATGAGTGAAATAGGCTTTAAATACAGTATTTTAGCATCAGGTTCCAGTGGAAATTCCTTTTATCTGGAAACCCCAAAAAAGAAAATCCTAGTGGATGCAGGCTTGTCTGGTAAGAAGATTACCAGCCTACTAGCTGAAATCAATCGCAAACCTGAAGATCTGGATGCAATCTTGATTACGCATGAGCATTCAGACCATATCCATGGAGTCGGTGTCTTGGCTCGTAAATATGGCATGGATCTTTACGCCAATGAAAAGACCTGGCAGGCTATGGAAAATAGTAAGTATCTCGGTAAGGTGGATTCATCTCAGAAACACATTTTTGAAATGGGAAAAACCAAAACTTTTGGTGATATCGACATTGAGAGTTTTGGGGTCAGCCATGATGCAGTAGCACCCCAGTTTTACCGATTTATGAAAGACGACAAGAGCTTCGTCATGTTGACTGACACAGGTTATGTTAGTGACCGTATGGCAGGAATTGTTGAGAATGCTGACGGTTACCTCATCGAATCCAACCACGACGTGGAAATCTTACGAGCTGGATCTTATGCTTGGCGACTCAAGCAGCGTATCCTATCTGATCTCGGTCACCTTTCTAACGAAGACGGAGCTGAGGCCATGATTCGTGCTATGGGAAATCGAACCAAGAAAATCTACCTTGGCCACTTGTCCAAAGAGAACAATATCAAGGAGCTGGCTCATATGACCATGGTCAATCAGCTAGCCCAAGCTGATCTGGGAGTCGGAGTAGACTTTAAGGTTTATGATACCTCACCAGATACCGCAACACCATTGACAGATATATAAAAAGAAGGCGAGTGCCTTCTTTTATTCTGTGTTTTATCAGGAATTTAGTGTGGTATAATGATTAAAAAAACTAAAGGAGTAGCAGTGTGAAGAGAAAATGGCTATTAAAGGATTACTATGACACAACGATTATCATACTTGCATTGATATCAGTTGTCCTTGTCTTGCTTGGATTTGCTGAGATGATTGATTTGGATAATCCACCCTACAGTATTATTGATTTACTAATTTGGTTTGTTTTTGTGATAGATTATGGTTGGCGGTTCTTTTCAAGTAAAGAAAAATGGAGATTTATACTTGAAAATATCTTCGACTTGCTAGCTATCCTTCCTTTGAATGCTATTTTTACAGTATTTCGATTAGGGCGTATCTTCCGCTTAGCAAGGCTGACAAAATTACTGAAACTAACTCGTCTTTTAAGAGTCGTTGGATTGACTGGCAAGTTGGAAAAGAAGGTTGGAAAACTCTTACGAACAAATGGCTTACTTTATATTTTATATCTCAATTCCTTTATTGTACTGGTAGGTAGTTCAATTTTATCTGTTGTTGAAGAAAAATCATTCTCAGATAGTCTTTGGTGGGCGCTTGTGACTGTAACGACTGTTGGTTATGGAGATATTGTTCCTGCGTCGATTTTTGGGAAGTGGTTAGCTGTTTTACTAATGCTTGTTGGTATTGGCACAATAGGGATGTTAACGAGTGCTTTGACAAACTTTTTTGTAAAGGATAATCCGGATGATCAGATAAAATTTGATAAACTCCAAGACGAATTAATAACTCAAAGAATATTACTAGAGAAACAATCTGAGAAGATAGAAGAACTGCATAGAATGATACAAGACTTGCTTGAAAAAAAGTAATTTAGACCATACAAAAACCACTCGACGAGTGGTTTTTTTACAATCCAGCAAATTCCTTGATTTCTTGTGCTGACATGGAAGAGTCGCAACGGACATTGATTTGGCCATCTGCAATGTGAACAAATCCTGGTACGGTTGGAATTCCATAGCGTGAACGGAATTCTTGTAACTTATTGAGTTGGCTTGGTTCTTCACTGTTGATGAAGTAGATGTGGGCTTTGGTTTCATCTACGACACCTGCCAATGTGCCTGCAAATTTACGGCAGTAAGGGCAAGTTTTACGGCCAATAAAGAAGGTTGCTGTTTCTTTATTATCGAGTGTTTCTTGTGCACGCGCAACTGTAGTGACTTCAAGGTCTTTGATGTTTTCTAAAAATTGTTCCATGAGATTACCTCGCTTTCATTGATAAGTCTAGTATGCCATAAAGTTTCTAAAATTGCTTAGATTTGATACGAAAAAAAGATGAGATTGGTTTGTCTCATCTTTTATAGGATTTTATTTTACAAAAGCATTGATTTCTGCTTCGATATTAGCAATCTTAGCTTGTGATTCTTCGTTGGTTTCACCTACAACTGCAATGTAGAACTTGATTTTTGGTTCTGTACCTGAAGGGCGAACGGCAATCCATGAACCGTCAGCAAGTGTGTATTTCAACACATCACTTGGAGGAGTTGTTAAGTTTGTAACAGTTCCGTCAGCAGCAGTAGCAGTTTGAGCCTTGAAGTCTTCTACGACAGTGATAGCTGTTGCGTTCCATTCTTTTGGAGCATTGTTACGGAATTTAGCCATGATTTCCTTGATTTGTTCTGCACCATCAACACCAGAAAGGGTCACAGAGATGGTCTTTTCTGCGTAGTAGCCGTATTCTTTGTAGATTTCTTCGATACCGTCAGCAAGTGTCAAACCACGTGAACGGTAGTAGGCAGCAAGTTCAGCAACGACAAGAACAGCTTGGATAGCATCTTTATCACGTACAAATGGTTTAATCAAGTAACCGAAGCTTTCTTCAAATCCCATCATGTAAGTGTGATTGTGTTTTTCTTCGAATTCTTGGATTTTTTCAGCGATAAATTTGAAACCTGTCAAAACGTTGAACATGGTTGCGCCGTAGCTTTCAGCAATCTTCGTTACCAAGTCAGTTGATACGATAGATTTGCAGAGGGCTGCGTTTTCTGGAAGAGTTCCAGCGTTTTTGTGGGCTTCCAAGATGTATTTAGCCATGATAGCACCGATTTGGTTACCTGAAAGGTTGAGGTAGCTACCATCTTTTTGAAGAACTTCAACACCAACACGGTCAGCATCAGGGTCAGTTGCCACAAGAACATCTGCACCAACTTGATGACCAAGTTCTTCAGCAAGGGCAAAGGCTGCTTGGCTTTCTGGGTTTGGAGATTTTACAGTTGAGAAGTCTGGGTCAGGAGTTGCTTGTGCTTCAACGACTTGAACAGAGTCAAATCCTGCTTGGGCAAGAGCACGACGAGCCAACATTTCACCAGTACCATGAAGTGGTGTGTAGACAATCTTCATGTCTTTACCAAATTCTTCAATCAAGGCTGGGTTGATGTTTACGTCCTTAACCTCTTTAAGGTATTCTACGTCAACAGCTTCGCCGATAACTTCAATTAAGCCAGAAGCTTTTTCAGCTTCCACATCAGCAACTTCAACTGCAAATGGGTTTTCGATTGCACGGATATAAGTAGTCAAAGCGTCCGCGTCGTGTGGAGGCATTTGTCCACCGTCTTCACCGTAAACCTTGTATCCGTTAAATGGAGCAGGGTTGTGGCTGGCTGTGACCATGATACCCGCGAAACAGTTGAGGTGACGAACTGCAAATGATAGTTCTGGAGTTGGACGAAGGCTTTCAAATACGTAAGATTTGATGCCGTGTTTAGCAAGAACTGCCGCAGATTCAAAGGCAAACTCAGGTGAGAAGTGACGGCTATCGTAGGCAATTGCCACACCACGTTCTTTTTCATTTCCACCTTTTGATTCAATCAAACGAGCCAAACCTTCGGTAGCTTGACGAACAACGTAGATGTTGATGCGGTTTGTACCAGCACCGATCAAACCACGCATACCAGCAGTACCAAATTCAAGATTGGTATAAAAGGCATCTTCCTTAGTTTTTTCGTTCATATTTTCCAAATCTTGGCGAAGGTAGTCTGGAAGGTCAGCAAAATCGACCCATTTTTGATAATTTTCTTGGTAAGTCATAGAGTGTCTCCTTTGTTTATTTGCTTTAATCGCTTTCATTATATCACGATTTGACATTTTAGTAAAACGTTAGCATAACTTAAAATGTAGGAAATTAATTTTTGCACTTTAGCGGGAAAATGGTGGGGACTGTGCTTACTTATACTAAGTTAGGGATGAAAATTAATTATTAGATACTTTATAACATGAAAGTTTATAATTCATTTTGTAGGTTTGTTGAAGAAAAAAATCAAAAATATTGTTATATTCTATTCTTTTTATAAAGAATCCTTTAATGTCTCAAACGAACATATAGAAAAATTTAATGTAAAACTCTATAAATTTAAGATATTTTGAAAATATCTGGTTTCTGTTTTGATTTTTATTCTGCGTATGGTAAAATATAGTAAATCATTAAAGGAGAATCCATTATGAAAAAAATTCTTAAGCATTCTGCTTTGCTTTTGTCAGCTTTAGCACTTGTTGCCTGTGGAGCTCAAAAAAAAGCAAGCGACAATGGTACTGCCTCGAACTCAAACTTTGAAGTTTCTGTGAAAGATGGTATGTTTGTATTGCCTAAAGATGAAGATTCATCTTCAAGCTACCTTGCACTTCAAGTCGAAATCAAGAACAATCGTGATAAACAGTTTAGTTTTACTAGCCAAGATATTACGCTTTATAATGAAAAAGATGAAAAATTACAACCAATTCAAATCTACGAAAGCGACAGTAAAACGAAATTTATGTCATATGGTGACAGTCTTTCTAAAGGAAAGAGCGTTGCTGGTTATGTAGTGTATGAAGTCGATAAGAATGCTAAGTATGAACTTCACTTTGCACCTAGCTTTTACGATGACATCAAAGAAAATTCTAAAAAGAATAACGATGTAGCAATCAAGGTGGATCCAAGTCAGTATGAAGACAATATTGATGAAGCGAAAGATGTAATGAAAAAATATGTCGATGCTGTTTACCTTAATGGGGAAAGTTCTGGTGGTGGAACGAACCTAAGTGCTACTGATAATAAGTCACAAGTTGTTGCGCTTGCTGATGATAAAAAATCTTCTGATAATAGTGCTGAATTCACAAACGATGCGAAAGCTGATAAAGAAGAGTTTATCAAGAAATTTACAGAATCGTTCGGAAAAGGCTTCTATAACTACAAACCGTCTGATTCAGAACTTAGAACATTCGCAGATGCTTACATCAAAGCAAATGCTAAGAGAGCAAAAGTTGATTACAAGGTGAAGACATACTTGCCAGACTATGCTGTTGTTTATGTTAGACCAGAAACAATCGACTTGGATAATTTGAATGTTTATGAATTGAGCCGTAAATTCTACGAAGAAAACAAAGGTAAATATAGCAACTACTCTGAAGCTATGAAAGCTGGTGAAAAATATATTTTAGAAAACGCACCGAGTCAATTTGATTCAACTCCTCTAGACACTAGTGATAACATGAAGAAAGAGGGTTATGAAATTAAAATGACTAAGAAAGATGGAAAATGGACCATCGATACCTCTTCTAAAAACTATGAATTGAAAGATATGGCTCGCACATTCCGTGGAGGCATTGGATACTAAGATGAAAGGTTCGGGTATACCACTCGAACTTTTTTCATTGCAATTGTGCAAAAGAGAAAAAGATAGTAAAATAGAGATATGATTATTTTACAAGCTAATAAAATTGAACGTTCTTTTGCAGGAGAGGTTCTTTTTGATAATATCAACCTACAAGTTGATGAACGTGATCGGATTGCCCTTGTTGGGAAAAATGGTGCAGGTAAGTCTACTCTTTTGAAGATTTTGGTTGGAGAAGAGGAGCCAACTAGTGGAGAAATCAATAAGAAAAAAGATATTTCTCTGTCTTACCTAGCCCAAGATAGCCGTTTTGAGTCTAAAAATACCATTTATGATGAAATGCTCCATGTCTTTGATGATCTACGCCGTACGGAGAAACAACTGCGTCAGATGGAGTTGGAGATGGGTGAAAAGTCTGGTAAAGATCTAGATAAACTGATGGCGGATTATGATCGTTTATCAGAGAATTTTCGTCAGGCTGGTGGTTTTACCTACGAAGCTGATATCCGTGCTATCTTGAATGGTTTCAAGTTTGATGAATCTATGTGGCAGACGAAAATTGCTGAGCTTTCTGGCGGTCAAAATACTCGTCTGGCTCTAGCAAAAATGCTCCTTGAAAAGCCCAATCTCTTGGTCTTGGACGAACCAACCAACCACTTGGATATCGAAACCATTGCCTGGTTAGAGAATTACTTGGTAAACTATAGCGGTGCCCTCATTATTGTCAGTCACGACCGTTACTTTTTGGACAAGGTTGCGACGGTTACACTGGATTTGACCAAGCATTCCTTGGATCGTTATGTAGGCAATTACTCTCGTTTTGTTGAGTTAAAGGAGCAAAAGCTAGCTACTGAGGCAAAAAACTATGAAAAGCAGCAGAAGGAAATCGCTGCTCTGGAAGACTTTGTCAATCGCAATCTAGTCCGAGCTTCAACGACCAAGCGTGCCCAATCTCGCCGCAAGCAACTGGAAAAAATGGAGCGTTTGGACAAGCCTGAAGTTGGCAAGAAATCAGCCAATATGACTTTCCAGTCTGAAAAAACATCAGGAAACGTCGTTTTGACAGTTGAAAATGCTGCTATTGGCTATGATGGGGAAATATTGTCAGAACCTATCAATCTTGACCTTCGTAAAATGAATGCTGTTGCCATCGTTGGACCAAACGGCATTGGGAAGTCAACCTTTATCAAGTCTATTGTGGATCAGATTCCCTTTATCAAAGGAGAGAAGCGTTTTGGAGCAAATGTCGAGGTTGGTTATTATGATCAGACTCAAAGCAAGCTAACACCAAGCAATAGTGTCCTAGATGAACTTTGGAATGACTTTAAATTAACATCAGAGGTTGAAATCCGCAATCGTCTAGGTGCATTCCTTTTCTCAGGAGATGATGTTAAAAAGTCAGTCGGAATGTTGTCAGGTGGTGAACGCGCTCGTTTGTTGCTTGCTAAACTGTCTATGGAAAACAACAATTTCTTGATTCTTGACGAGCCGACCAACCACTTGGATATTGATAGCAAGGAAGTGTTGGAAAATGCCCTGATTGACTTTGATGGAACCCTTCTTTTTGTCAGCCACGACCGGTACTTTATTAACCGTGTAGCTACTCATATTTTGGAACTGTCTGAGAATGGTTCGACCCTCTACCTTGGAGATTATGACTACTATGTTGAGAAGAAAGCAGAAGTAGAAGCGATTCAGACAGAAGAAGCTTCAACTAGCAATCAAGCAAAAGAACCGAGCCCAGTCAATGACTACCAGGCTCAGAAAGAAAGTCAGAAAGAAGCCCGTAAGCTCATGCGACAAATCGAGAGTTTAGAGGCTGAAATCGAAGAGTTAGAAACTCAAAGCCAAGCCATTTCTGAAAAAATGCTGGAAACCAACGATGCTGAAAAGCTCATGGAATTGCAGACTGAACTGGACAAAATTAGCCATCGTCAGGAAGAGGCTTTGCTTGAGTGGGAAGAATTATCAGAGCAGGTGTAAGAAATGGAACATCTTGGAAAGGTATTTCGTGAATTTCGAACAAGTGGGAAGTACTCCTTAAAAGAGGCGGCAGGTGAATCATGTTCGACCTCTCAATTATCTCGCTTTGAGCTTGGGGAGTCTGATCTAGCAGTTTCCCGTTTCTTTGAGATTTTGGATAATATTCACGTGACTATTGAAAATTTCATGGACAAGGCTAGGGATTTTCAAAATCATGAACATGTTGCCTTGATGGCACAGATTATTCCGCTTTACTACTCAAATGATATTGCAGGGTTTCAAAAGCTTCAAAAGGAACAGCTTGAGAAAGCAAAGAGTTCGACCAATCCCCTCTATTTTGAGCTGAATTGGATTCTGCTACAAGGCCTGATTTGTCAAAGAGATACTTATTACACGATGAGGCAGAGTGATTTGGAAAAGGTAGCAGATTATCTTTTTCAAACAGAAGAATGGACTATGTATGAGTTGATTCTTTTCGGAAATCTCTATACTTTCTACAATGTGGACTATGTGGCTCGAATTGGCAGAGAAGTGATGGAGAGGGAAGACTACTACAAGGAAATTGGTCGGCATCGAAAACTTGTTTTGATTTTAGCTCTTAACTGTTACCAGCATTGTTTGGAAAATCGATCCTTTGCGGATGCGGACTATTTTGAGGGCTATGTGGAGAAGTTAATTGGAAATGGTATCAAGCTTTATGAGCGCAATATCTTCCATTATCTCAAAGGTTTCGCCCTCTACCAGAGAGACTTGAAAGAAGAGGGTTGTAGTCAGATGCGGGAGGCCATGCATATTTTTGCTGTGCTTGGACTTCCAGAGCAAGTGGCTTACTATCAGGAACATTATGAAAAATTTGTAAATCCTTAAATTTCCCAAATAAGGGAAAAATAAAGAGACTCCTTTCAGTTTTGATACAATAGTTTCAAAATTTGAGAGGGGTTTTTTATATGAATCGACATGCAATCCAGTTGATTAGTCGTGGTGCTATTAATAAAATAGGAAATATGCTCTATGATTATGGAAACAGTGTTTGGTTGGCATCAATGGGAACGATAGGGCAGACTGTTCTTGGGATTTATCAAATTTCTGAACTCGTCACATCGATTCTGGTCAATCCCTTTGGCGGAGTGATTTCAGACCGATTTTCGCGTCGCAAAATTTTGATGACGACAGACTTGATTTGTGGCGTTCTTTGCTTAGCTATTTCTTTCATCAGAGATGATAGCTTGATGATTGCTGCCTTGATTTTTGCCAATATTGTTCAGGCGGTTGCCTTTGCATTTTCTCGTACATCTAACAAATCCATTATAACTGAGGTTGTAGAGAAAGACGAGATTGTGACCTATAACTCTCGCTTGGAGTTAGTTTTACAGGTTGTAGGAGTCAGTTCTCCGGTGCTTTCTTTTCTCGTTTTACAATTTGCCAGTCTCCATATGACGCTCGTTTTAGATGCCATTAGTTTTTTTATCGCATTTACCTTAGTAGCTTTTCTCCCAAAAAAAGAGACTCAGGAACAAGAGAAAAAGACTTTCAGCTGGAAAAATATTTTTGCTGATATGAAAGAAGGGATTCGCTATATTTGGCGCCAGCAAGAGATCTTTTTCCTTTTGGTAGTAGCTTCCAGTGTTAATTTCTTTTTTGCAGCTTTTGAATTTCTCCTCCCTTTTTCAAATCGACTATACGGGGTAGAAGGAGCTTATGCAACTATTTTAACTATGGGCGCTATTGGTTCGATTATTGGAGCTCTTCTAGCTAGTAAAATAAAGGCAAGTGTTTATAATCTTTTGATTCTATTGGCTTTAACTGGAGTTGGAGTTTTTATGATGGGATTACCACTGCCAACTTTTCTCTCCTTTTCTGGAAATTTAGTTTGTGAACTGTTTATGACGATTTTTAATATTCACTTTTTTACTCAGGTTCAAACCAAGGTTGAGGGGGAATACTTGGGAAGAGTACTAAGCACCATTTTTACCTTAGCCATCCTATTTATGCCGATTGCAAAAGGCTTTATGACGGTGCTACCAAGTGTCCATCTCTCTTCTTTTCTGATAATTGGAAGCGGTGTTATCATCCTGTCTTGTTTATCCCTCGTTTATGTGCGAAGTCATTTTAAAAAAGAGTTATAATTTCTCTTTTTTAGAAAATATTTCATTACGAATCATTTTTCAGTCCTTCTCTATTGTGAGGAGGGCTTGCTTTGTGGTAAAATGGGATTATGAATGAAAGAATGAATGAGTTAGTTGCCTTACTCAACCGCTATGCGACCGAGTACTATACGAGTGACAATCCCTCGGTTTCAGATAGCGAGTATGATCGTCTCTACCGAGAGTTGGTTGAGTTGGAAGCCGCCTATCCAGATCAAGTTTTAGCGGATAGTCCAACTCATCGTGTTGGTGGTAAGGTTTTAGATGGTTTTGAAAAATACAGTCATCAGTATCCTCTATACAGTTTGCAGGATGCTTTTTCACGTGAAGAGTTAGAAGCTTTTGATGCGCGTGTGCGAAAGGAATTACCCCAACCGACCTATATTTGCGAGCTGAAAATCGATGGTTTGTCTATCTCGCTTACTTATGAAAATGGGATTTTGGTCGCTGGAGCGACTCGTGGGGATGGTTCTGTTGGTGAAAATATCACAGAAAATCTCAAGCGCGTGAAGGATATTCCTTTGACCTTGCCAGAAAAACTAGATATCACTGTTCGTGGGGAGTGTTACATGCCACGCGCTTCTTTTGATCTGGTCAACCAAGCTCGCCAAGAAAATGGAGAGCCTGAATTTGCCAATCCTCGTAACGCGGCAGCAGGCACTTTGCGTCAGTTGGATACAGCAGTAGTAGCCAAACGCAATCTTGCAACTTTCCTCTATCAAGAAGCCAGCCCTTCTACTCGTGATAGCCAAGAAAAGGTCTTGGAGCATCTTGAACAACTTGGCTTTGTAGTTAATCCTAAACGAATATTGGCAAAAAGCATAGATGAGATATGGGATTTTATCCAAGAAATAGGACAAGAACGGGAGAAACTGCCTTACGATATCGATGGAGTGGTAATCAAGCTCAATGACCTTGCAGGTCAAGAAGAACTCGGTTTTACCGTTAAAGCACCTAAGTGGGCAGTCGCCTATAAATTTCCCGCTGAAGAAAAAGAAGCCCAGCTCCTTTCAGTTGACTGGACAGTAGGCCGTACGGGTGTTGTGACTCCAACTGCCAATCTAACACCTGTTCAGCTTGCTGGGACAACCGTTAGCCGTGCGACCCTACACAACGTAGATTATATCGCTGAAAAAGATATTCGCAAAGACGATACGGTTATCGTCTATAAGGCTGGGGACATCATCCCTGCTGTTTTGCGTGTGGTAGAGTCCAAGCGTGTTTCTGAAGAAAAACTAGATATTCCGACTAACTGTCCAAGCTGTGACAGTCAGTTACTTCATTTTGAAGATGAGGTTGCTCTACGTTGTATCAATCCTCGCTGTCCTGCCCAAATTATGGAAGGCTTGATTCACTTTGCCTCTCGAGATGCCATGAATATTACAGGCCTTGGTCCATCTATCGTTGAAAAGCTTTTTGCTGCCAATTTAGTCAAGGATGTGGCGGATATCTACCGTTTGAAAGAAGATGACTTCCTCCTTTTAGAAGGTGTCAAGGAAAAGTCAGCGTCAAAACTGTATCAGGCTATTCAAGCATCTAAGGAAAACTCTGCTGAAAAGCTCTTGTTTGGCTTGGGAATTCGCCATGTCGGAAGTAAGGCTAGCCAACTTTTGCTCCAACATTTCCATTCTATTGAAAATCTAGCCCAAGCTGATCCAGAGGAAGTAGCAAGTATTGAAAGCTTGGGTAGTGTAATTGCACAAAGTCTTCAGACTTATTTTGCTACAGAAGGGTCGAAGATTCTCTTAGACGAGTTGAAAGAAGCTGGAGTCAATCTGGACTACAAAGGACAGACAGTAGTGGCAGATGCGGCCTTGTCAGGTTTGACCGTTGTACTCACGGGGAAATTGGAACGTCTCACGCGCTCAGAAGCCAAAAGCAAACTCGAAAGCCTTGGTGCCAAAGTTACAGGCAGTGTATCTAAGAAAACGAATCTTGTCGTGGCAGGAGCAGATGCAGGAAGCAAGCTCCAAAAAGCACAGGAGCTTGGTATCGAAGTTCGAGATGAGGCCTGGCTAGAAAGTTTGTAAAGAATAGTTGATAACTAGATGTCAGATAGTCTGGAACTATCTCTCCTGATGTGTTTTTATATCTATTAAAACTATTCTCTATTGTGCTGAAATTCCCGCTAAATTCTTCAGCATGACTTTAAAAATTAAAATTGAAATTAGAAATTAGGAAAAGAAATGTATAGTTACCCTATAGTCATCCATTTTCACCGAAAGAATGGGGATTATGCCGCTTGTTCATTCAGTAGAAAACAGGCAGATGTTAAAGAAAATTTGTATTATGAAAATGACTATTTTGGAGCAAAATTCTCCTTTACAGTTACAAGTGCAGAAAGGCTCGATACTCTGACCTTTTCTGTCGGAATAGATGGAAAGGCAAAAGATTATCTCCTACGTTTTAACTATTATCCACTGTTGACTGAGGTTTGGATTTTGGATGGTGATGAGACGGTTTATTATTCTGAAAATCCAGCCATTGCAAGTCCTTGCTATAAAGATCGAAACCCGTTTGCTTTTGATAAAGCCTTTCACAGTGAAAGTTTCGATCATCATTGGGGATATCAAGGAGAGTTAGGTTATAGTATCTCAGACTACCAGACAAGCTTTAAACTCTGGGCTCCAACCGCTACAGCAGTCCAAGTGGTCATTTATGAAAATACAAGTAACGACGCGCCGATTTGGAAAACCTTTAATCTAAAGCGAGGGAATAGCTATTCATACAGTCATAAATACAATACCATTGGTGTTTGGAGTGTAGACCTGGATGAAAATCTTGCAGGTAAAGCCTATCAGTATCAGATTGAGTTTCCGCACCACCAGACCTTGACACGAGACCCATACACTATCGCTACAAGTCCTGATGGAAAACGTTCCGTAATCCTCTCTCAGCAAGATAGACAAGTAGAAGGATTTAAAGTCAAACATGGGACAGACGCTCCTTGGCGTTTGGAAAACCCATGTAAAGCCGTTATCTGTGAGATGCACATTCGTGATTTTACAAAATCACCGACATCTGGAGTTCCAGAAAATCTTCGAGGGACCTTCCTTGGGGCTGCCCAGACTGGAACGGTTAACCAGTATGGTCAAGCAACAACCTTTGACTATATCAAAGAACTCGGATGTAATTATGTTCAGCTCCAACCAATCTTTGATCGCCATAAGGAATACGACGAGGACGGGAATGTAACCTATAACTGGGGTTATGACCCTCAAAACTACAATGCGCCAGAACCAAGTTTCTCTAGTAACCCAGATGATCCTGGACAGGTTATTCGAGACCTCAAGACCATGATTCAGGCATATCACGATGCAGGAATCGGTGTCATTATGGACGTGGTTTATAATCACACCTTCTCAACGGTCGATGCACCTTTCCAAACAACTGTTCCTGATTATTACTATCGTATGAATCCAGATGGAACCTTCCAAAACGGTACAGGTGTAGGAAATGAAACCGCAAGCGAACACGAAATGTACCGCAAGTATATGATTGACTCACTCCTTTATTGGGTGAAAGAATACAATATTGACGGTTTCCGTTTTGACTTGATGGGAATTCACGATGTCAAAACCATGCAAGCGATTCGTTGGGCACTGGATGAAGTTGATCCTCGTATTATCACTTATGGAGAAGGTTGGGATATGGGGACCGGTCTTGCACCTTATGACAAGGCCAAGAAGGACAATGCCTACCAGATGCCAAATATTGGATTCTTCAATGATGATCAGCGTGATGCCATCAAAGGAGGAGAAGTTTATGGCTCAATCAAGGCAGGATTTGTTAGCGGTGCAGCTACAGAACCGATTGTAGCCAAAGCTATTCTGGGTAGCCGAGAGTTGGGGTCATATCTTAGTCCAAACCAAGTTCTTAACTACGTGGAAGCCCATGATAATTACAACTTGCATGATTTGTTAGCAACCCTTCATCCAGATCACAGTTCAGATAAGATTATGCGTCAGGTTGAGACAGCAACAGCGATGAGCATTCTTATGCAAGGGATGTCCTTTATAGAGCTGGGTCAAGAATTTGGCCGCACCAAACTCCTTGCTACGGGAGAAAATGGCGAGCTGACTGCGGCAGATAGAGAACGGGCCATGAATAGTTACAATGCTCCAGATAGTGTCAACCAGGTCAACTGGGATTTAATCAATGAGAGACAAGAGAGCATTGACTTTATTCGCCAGATTATTCGCCTAAAAACACAAAGGCGTGCTTTCTCTTATCCTACATACGAAGAAGTTTATCGTCATGTCTTTGTCCATACAGCTGCTGAAAATAGTGGGTGGATTGTTTACGAGATTCACGGTGGAGCAGAGCACTTATTGGTGGTATTCAATGCTAAAGGAACTTCCTTCTACTTTGAAAATGCAGGAAACCTTGAAATGCTGGTGTCCAATAGTCGTTCTAAAGAGTCTAATGTGATTGATGATATTAGCGTTGCAGTCTTGAAGGTACTTTCATAGTAAATGCAGCAAAAAGGTTTAGTTAAAACTAGACCTTTTTTTGATTTTTATTGAAAAACCAATATCTAATAGGAATAAATTTCAAATAATTTGAAGAGTCAAGTTTGTGAAAAAAATATCAATATTTTCCAAAAAGGGGTTGTAATTTTCTGAAAATTTGATAAAATAAGTTTTAATCATTTTCAGGAGGAAGAGAATTTGACACATTATCAGAATTTAGTGAATGGAAAATGGAAATCATCAGAGAATGAAATTGCCATCTATTCTCCCATCAATCAGGAAAAGCTGGGTACAGTACCAGCTATGAGTCAGGCTGAAGTAGATGAGGCTATGAAAGCTGCGCGTGCAGCTCTCCCAGCATGGCGTGATTTAGCACCCGTTGAGCGTGCAGCTTATTTGCATAAAACAGCAGACATTTTGGAACGTGATAAAGAAAAAATTGGTACAATTCTTGCTAAAGAGGTTGCAAAAGGGATTAAAGCAGCCATTGGAGAAGTAGTACGTACAGCAGAATTGATTCGTTTTGCTGCCGAGGAAGGTCTCCGTATCACTGGACAAGCAATGGAAGGTGGCGGTTTTGAAGCTGCAAGTAAAAATAAACTAGCCGTTGTCCGTCGTGAGCCAGTCGGAGTCGTCTTAGCTATTGCACCATTTAACTATCCAGTCAACCTTTCTGGATCTAAGATTGCTCCGGCTTTAATTGCAGGAAATGTCGTTATGTTCAAACCGCCAACACAAGGATCTATTTCTGGTCTCTTGCTGGCTAAAGCATTTGACGAAGCGGGAATCCCAGCAGGTGTCTTTAACACTATCACTGGACGTGGTTCTGAAATCGGAGACTACATCATCGAACACAAGGAAGTGAACTTCATTAACTTTACAGGTTCAACACCGATTGGTGAGCGTATCGGTCGTTTGGCTGGTATGCGCCCGATTATGCTGGAGCTTGGTGGGAAAGATGCAGCAATTGTTTTAGAAGATGCAGATTTAGAAAATGCAGCTAAGCAAATCGTAGGTGGTGCCTTTAGCTACTCTGGTCAGCGTTGTACCGCTATCAAACGTGTTTTGGTTGTGGAAAGCGTAGCTGACAAATTGGCTGAATTGCTCCAAGCTGAAGTTGCTAAGCTGACAGTCGGTGATCCATTTGACAATGCAGATATCACACCTGTTATTGATAATGCTTCAGCTGATTTCATCTGGGGATTGATTGAAGACGCTCAAGAAAAAGGAGCCAAAGCGCTCAGCCTAATCAAACGTGAGAATAATCTCATTTGGCCAGGACTTTTTGATTATGTCACAAGAGATATGAAATTAGCCTGGGAAGAACCATTTGGACCTGTTCTTCCAATTATTCGAGTTTCAGATGCTAATGAAGCGGTAGAAATTGCTAATGAATCAGAATTCGGTCTTCAATCTTCAGTCTTTACAAATGACTTTAAGAAGGCATTTGAAATTGCTGAAAAACTTGAAGTTGGTACCGTTCATATTAATAATAAAACACAACGTGGACCAGATAATTTCCCATTCCTTGGTGTAAAAGGTTCTGGTGCAGGAGTGCAAGGAATTAAATATAGTATCGAAGCGATGACAAATGTTAAATCCATTGTTTTTGATGTGAAATAATCTATAAAATCAGGAAAATTACTTCCTGGTTTTATTTTTTTCAAAAAAATACAGTTTAAAATTGATAAAAAACGAATATTCTGCTATTATAATAAAAAAATATATGGAAATTGTTTCGTGTTCTATTTTCTGGATATCTTTTTTAAAATGCTAGGTAATTTTTTGAAGGTTTTCATAAAAAAATATGATTTCCTTCGTAAATTACTTGAAAGTTATCTTAAAAGAGTGTATAATAGAATTATAGAAAACGCTTACAAAAGAAAGGGGATTGAATGAATAATCAAGAAGCATTAAGAACCTTTACTACAGGTGAGAACTTTCACCTCCAGCATTATTTAGGAGCGCATAGAGAGGAGAAAAACGGAGAAATTGGCTATACCTTTAGGGTTTGGGCCCCGAATGCACAAGCAGTTCATCTAGTTGGTGATTTTACTAATTGGGTTGAGAATCAGATTCCCATGGTTCGTAATGAAGCAGGTGTTTGGGAAGTCTTTACGAGTCAAGCTCAGGAAGGTCAGATTTATAAATATCATATCACGCGTGCAAATGGTCACCAGATTATGAAGATTGATCCTTTGGCAGTTTATTTTGAAGCTAGACCGGGTACAGGAGCTGTTTTGACCAATATCCGTGAAAAGAAATGGAAAGATGGACTTTGGCTAGCACGTCGCAAACGTCTGGGATTTTTCGAGAGACCAGTTAATATATACGAGGCTCATGCAGGGTCTTGGAAGAGAAATCCAGATGGTAGTCCCTATACGTTTTCGCAACTGAAAGACGAGTTGATTCCATACTTAGTTGAGATGAACTATACACATATTGAGTTCATGCCTTTAATGGCTCACCCACTTGGATTGAGCTGGGGCTATCAACTTATGGGTTACTTTGCTTTTGAACATTCCTATGGTACACCTGAGGAATTCCAAAATTTTGTTGAAGAGTGTCATATAAATAACATTGGTGTTATCGTAGACTGGGTTCCAGGTCATTTCACCATTAATGATGATGCCTTGGCATATTATGACGGTACACCAACTTTTGAATACCAAGATCACAACAAGGCTCATAACTATGGTTGGGGTGCGCTGAATTTTGACCTCGGGAAAAACGAGGTCCAGTCTTTCTTGATTTCAAGTATTAAATTTTGGATTGATTTTTACCACTTAGATGGTATTCGGGTCGATGCAGTGAGCAATATGCTGTATCTAGATTATGATAATGCTCCTTGGACTCCAAACAAAGACGGTGGAAACCTTAACTATGAGGGTTATTATTTCCTTCAACGGTTGAACACAGTGATTAAGTTAGCTCATCCAGATATCATGATGATTGCAGAAGAAAGTTCATCAGCGACAAAGATTACTGGCATGAAAGAAATGGGTGGTCTTGGCTTTGACTATAAATGGAATATGGGCTGGATGAACGATATTCTCCGTTTCTACGAGGAAGATCCGATTTATCGCAAGTATGACTTTAATCTTGTGACTTTCAGCTTTATGTATGTTTTCAATGAAAACTATCTCCTACCTTTCTCACATGATGAGGTAGTTCATGGTAAGAAGAGTATGATGCATAAGATGTGGGGAGATCGCTACAATCAGTTCGCTGGTTTGCGCAATCTTTACACCTATCAAATTTGTCATCCAGGTAAGAAACTCTTGTTCATGGGTAGTGAGTACGGGCAATTCCTCGAGTGGAAGTCTGAGGAGCAGTTGGAGTGGTCTAATCTAGAAGATCCGATGAATGCCAAGATGAAGCATTTCACTTCACAACTGAATCAATTCTATAAAGACCATCGCTGTCTGTGGGAAATTGATACTAGTTATGACGGTATAGAGATTATCGATGCTGATAATAGAGATCAGAGTGTCCTTTCCTTTATTCGTAAGGGCAAGAAGGACGAAATGTTAGTCTGTGTCTTTAACATGGCACCAGTTGAACGTAAGGACTTTACGATTGGTTTACCTGTTGCAGGTATTTACGAAGAAGTTTGGAATACAGAATTAGAAGAATGGGGAGGTGTGTGGAAAGAGCACAATCAAACAGTTCAGACTCAAGAAGGCTTATGGAAAGATTATGAGCAGACTTTGACCTTTACCTTGCCTACCATGGGAGCAAGTATCTGGAAGATCAAGCGTCGTTTGAAACCAGCTAAGAAAAAAGAATAATGAGCTGTTGATTACAATTTTTTAGATTTTAAAAAATGATGTACTTATATTGGAGTTGAAACACAAGAGAAATGGATTTCCTATTATTTTTATAAAAAAGTTTGACTTCCGACCTTCTTTCGATTTTAACGTTCATATGACTTTATAAAGGAGTAGAAAATGAAGAATGAAATGCTAGCTTTGATCCTTGCGGGTGGGCAAGGAACACGTCTCGGAAAACTCACTCAAAGCATTGCCAAACCGGCAGTGCAATTCGGTGGGCGCTACCGTATCATTGACTTTGCTCTTTCCAACTGTGCAAACTCTGGAATCCATAATGTTGGTGTGATTACGCAATACCAACCTCTCGCTTTGAACAACCATATCGGAAATGGTTCTAGCTGGGGATTGGATGGTATCAATTCAGGTGTCTCTATTTTACAACCTTATTCAGCCAGCGAAGGAAACCGTTGGTTTGAAGGGACTAGTCACGCTATCTACCAAAACATTGACTACATCGACAGTATTAATCCTGAGTATGTTTTGATTCTTTCTGGTGACCACATCTACAAGATGGACTACGATGATATGCTTCAGTCCCATAAGGATAATAATGCCAGTTTGACAGTAGCTGTCCTAGACGTACCGCTCAAAGAAGCTAGCCGTTTCGGTATCATGAATACAGATGCCAATAACCGTATCGTTGAATTCGAAGAAAAACCTGCTCAACCTAAATCTACAAAAGCTTCTATGGGAATCTATATTTTCGACTGGAAACGACTTCGCAATATGCTTGTTGCTGCTGAAAAGAGTAATGTGGATATGTCAGACTTTGGTAAGAACGTTATCCCTAACTATCTCGAGTCTGGTGAAAGTGTCTATGCTTATGAATTTAATGGCTACTGGAAAGATGTTGGTACGATTGAGTCACTTTGGGAAGCCAATATGGAGTACATTTCACCAGAAAATGCCTTGGATAGCCGCAATCGTCAGTGGAAAATTTACTCTAGAAACTTGATTTCACCACCAAACTACTTTGGTGCGCATGCTCACGTTGAAGATTCATTGGTCGTGGATGGTTGTTTTGTAGATGGAACTGTTAAACGTTCGATTCTTTCAACAGAAGCACAAGTACGTGAAGGTGCTGAGGTCGTTGATTCCGTTATCATGAGTGGGGCTATTATTGGCCATGGAGCAAAGATTACTCGTGCTATTATTGGTGAGGGTGCCATTATTGCAGACGGCGTAGAGATTGACGGAACGGATGAAGTACAAGTAGTAGGATACAATGAAGTAGTGGGGGTAGCAACAGATGAAGATTGATAAATATTCAGCCATTTTAGGAAACACAGTTGGTTTTCATGATATGTCAACGTTAACAGAACACCGTCCGGTAGCTAGCTTGCCTTTCGGTGGGAAATACCGTTTGATTGACTTCCCCCTTTCCAGTCTTGCAAATGCAGGTGTTCGTAGTATCTTTGGTATTTTCCAACAAGATAATATCAGCTCAGTTTTCGACCATATCCGTTCAGGTCGTGAGTGGGGCTTGTCAACCCTTCTAAGTCACTACTATCTAGGAATTTACAACACTCGTGTTGAAAGCAGTACAGTTGGAAAAGAGTATTACCAACAGCTACTTACCTACTTGAGACGTTCGGGTTCAAACCAAACCGTTTCGATTAACTGTGATGTATTAGTGAATATTGACTTGAATCAAGTCTTCCACCTACACAATACAACGAATGGTCCGATCACAGTTGTATATAAGAAACTTCCTAAGAAAGACATTTCAGATGTGAATGCTATCTTGGAAATCGATGAAACTGACCATGTTCGTTCGCACAAACTCTTTGATAACAAATCTACGGATGAACTCTTCAACATGTCTACAGATATCTTTGTTGTGGACACTCCTTGGTTGATTGAACGACTTGAAGAAGAGGCTCAGAAAGAATATCCTGAAAAGTTGCGCTATGTTCTCCGCGATTTAGCTGTAAAAGAAGGAGCTTTTGCTTACGAATACACAGGATACTTGGCAAACATTCACTCTGTTCAGTCCTATTATCAAGCCAATATCGATATGCTTGAATCTAAAAAGTTCTACTCTCTCTTCTCACCAAATCAAAAGATTTATACAAAAGTTAAGAATGAAGAACCAACCTACTATGCGAATACTTCAAAAGTAAGTACTTCTCAGTTTGCTTCTGGTAGTATCATTGAGGGCGAAGTAGTTCAGTCAGTCCTATCTCGTAACATTTATGTTCACAAGGATAGTGTGGTGAAGGACAGCATTTTATTCCCTCGTGTTGTGATTGGACAAGGTGCCCAAGTTGAATATGCTATCTTGGATAAGGGAGTTGAGGTTGCGGACGGTGTTGTCATTCGAGGCACAGCAGAACATCCAGTTGTAGTGAAGAAGGGTGAAACAGTAACAGAGGACATTTATTCATGAAAATTTTATTTGTAGCGGCAGAAGGAGCACCCTTTTCAAAAACAGGTGGTTTGGGCGATGTTATTGGTGCACTTCCCAAATCACTTGTAAAAGCGGGGCACGAAGTTGCAGTTTTCTTGCCTTATTATGATATGGTAGAAGCAAAGTTTGGAGACCAGATAGAGGATGTTCTTCACTTTGAAGTTAGTGTGGGATGGCGTAGACAGTACTGTGGCATTAAGAAAACGGTCTTGAATGGGGTTACTTTCTACTTCATTGATAATCAGTATTATTTCTTCCGTGGTCATGTGTACGGTGATTTTGACGATGGTGAGCGCTTTGCCTTTTTCCAACTGGCTGCTCTTGAAGCTATGGAACGCATCGGCTTTATCCCTGACCTTCTCCATGTTCATGACTACCACACAGCTATGATTCCCTTCTTGTTGAAGGAGAAGTACCATTGGATTCAAGCATATCAAGGAATCAGAACCGTTTTAACTATTCATAATTTGGAATTTCAAGGCCAATTTTCTGAAGGAATGTTGTGGGATTTGTTCGGTGTTGGCTTTGAACGCTATGCTGATGGCACCCTTCGCTGGAATGATTGCCTTAACTGGATGAAAGCTGGTATTCTCTACGCGGATCGTGTCACAACCGTTTCCCCTAGCTATGCACATGAGATTATGACCAGTCAGTTTGGTTGCGGTTTGGACCAGATTCTTCGCATGGAGTCAGGTAAGGTTTCAGGTATTGTCAATGGTATTGACGCAGATCTTTATAATCCTCAAACAGACCCACTTTTAGACTATCATTTTGATAAAGAAGATTTGTCTGGAAAAGCTCAAAACAAAGCAAAATTACAAGAGAGAGTTGGGTTACCAGTGCGAGCAGATGTTCCTCTAGTTGGGATTGTCTCTCGATTGACCCGCCAAAAAGGTTTTGATGTTGTGGTAGAAAGCTTGCATCGTTTCTTACAGGAGGACGTTCAAATAGTCCTTTTAGGAACAGGAGATCCTGCTTTTGAACATTCCTTCTCCTGGTTTGCGCAAGTCTATCCAGACAAGCTATCAGCAAATATCACTTTTGACGTCAAGCTTGCTCAAGAAATCTACGCAGCTTGTGATCTCTTCCTCATGCCGAGTCGTTTTGAACCATGTGGTTTGTCTCAAATGATGGCGATGCGCTATGGAACTCTACCATTGGTTCATGAGGTTGGTGGACTAAGAGATACAGTTCAATCCTTCAATCCAATCGAAGGAACTGGAACTGGATTTAGCTTTGACAATTTAACACCATACTGGCTTAACTGGAGTTTCCAAACAGCCTTGGATGTTTATAACTACCAGCCGGACGTTTGGAGAAATCTACAAAAACAAGCTATGGAATGCGATTTCTCATGGGATACAGCCTGCAAATCTTACCTGGACTTGTACCATAGTTTAGTCAACTAATAGATAAAATCGTATGATTCTTTCATACGATTTTTGGGCTGTTTAGAAAGGAAAGCTTATGTCTCAAGAAAAAGGCTTGTGTGTCATGGACGTTGACGGCACCCTGATAGCAGAAGAGGTGATTGATCTTTTAGGAAAAGAAGCAGGTTGCGAAGAAGAAATATCGCAGATTACAAGCCAGGCAATGCGAGGTGAACTGGACTTTGAAACAAGCTTACGAGCGAGAGTGGCTTTGTTAAAAGATCTTCCGGTCTCGGTTTTTGATACTGTCTTCAAATCCATCCATCTGTCCAAGAATGCTCAAGAATTTATCTTCATACTTCAAAAGAAGGGCATTCTAGTCGGTCTAGTGTCTGGTGGATTTGCACCAATAGTTGAGAGATTAGCAAAGTCTCTTGGGATCACTTATTACTCTGCAAATCAGTTAGAAGTCAAAGACGGTTTTTTAACAGGTCGACTAGTTGGTGAAATTATGACAGGTCAAGTAAAAAAAGCTACTCTTGAGAGATGGAGAAAGGAATTAGAACTTCCCAAAGAAAGAACGATTGCCATCGGTGATGGTGCCAATGACCTCTTGATGTTAAAGTCAGCAGGACGTGGTATTGCATTTTGTGCCAAAGAGGTCGTAAAAACAGAGATAGCTTGTCATGTAGATACGAGGGATTTTTTGGAAGTTCTACCTTTGATTGATTTCTTAGAATGAGAGGGAACTATGAAAATTGTAATTGCACCCGATTCTTTTAAAGAAAGTTTGACGGCAGAAGAGGTCGCTCAAGCTATAAAAAGAGGATTCCAAAAATCGATAGCAGATGTAGAATGTCTGCTTTGCCCTGTTGGCGATGGTGGGGAAGGAACTGTAGATGCGCTTCGACATTCGCTTGACCTCGAAGAAAAATGGTTCCAAGTGACAGGACCTTTTGGGCTAAAAGAAGCCATGCGCTACTTTTATAAAGATCAAATAGCGCTCTTTGAAGTTGCTGACTTGGTTGGTCTTGGAAAGATTCCGCAGGAGAAACGAAACCCTCTCCACATCCAAACTCGCGGTATCGGAGAATTGATCCGCCATCTTATTGATCAAGGTATGAAAGAAATCTACATCGGTGTAGGTGGTACGGCTAGTAATGATGGTGGAATTGGCATTGCAGCTGCTTTGGGTTATCACTTTTATGATAAGAATGGAAAAGAATTGCCAGCTTGCGGTCAGACTTTGCTTGAGTTTGAGTCAGTTTCAGACAGCGAGTTGTATAGGATTCCTGAAGATGTGAAAATCCGCATTTTAGCAGATGTCGTGAGCCCTTTATGTGGTCATCAAGGAGCGACCTATACATTTGGAAAACAAAAGGGCTTGGATCCTGCTTTGTTTGAGACAGTAGATCTGGCTATACAGGAGTTCTATGAAAAATTTTCACCATCAACCCTGTCTCTCAATGGAGCAGGAGCCGGCGGTGGGATTGCGGCTGGGCTCTGTTCCTTTGCTGAGGCCACTATCGTATCTGGAATTGACCCTTGTTTAGATTTGATTGATTTTGATAAGAAAGTTGCAGGGGCAGACTTGGTTATCGTTGGAGAAGGCAGACTGGACAGTCAAAGCTTTGTTGGAAAAGCTCCTATGGGAGTAGCAAAAAGAACCCCTAACGGAGTTCCTGTTATTGCTATTTGTGGTAGTCTTTCCGAGGATTTACCTTCCCTACCATTCGAAAATATACAAGCTGTCTTTTCTATTTTAGAGAAAAGTGAACCTTTGGAAGATAGTTTGAAAAATGCAAGTCTCTATTTGGAGCACACAGCTACTAATATTGGCCGTTTATTAAACATGAGAAATCATTAACCAAACCATTTTTTCCAGATGGATTTTTTAGGTGGCTCAGCCTTTTTCTCCTCCCAAAGACTTGAAAATGCAAGTCTAAGGTCCTTTTCTTCTACTTGAACAGGTTCATTTGTATGAATGACAAGACCGAAAGGAGAGGTGATATGATCATCTGAAACAATAGTCGCCTGACAGTTGCTTTCCTTTGCTTGCTTTAAGTAAAAGACCTGTTTGTCAAACTCGATATTTGGTGAAATCTTCACAAAAAGTGCCTCTACCTTTTCTTGAAAACCCTCTAAAATAGAGAAAAATCCATGTTCTAATTCAGGACTATTGGCAGTACTGATATCCGCGTAGCCAAGAACTCTTTCCTCGAAAGTGCCGAGATAGCGGCGTTGTTCGTCAGGGTTTAATTTCGGCCCACCATGAGCTTTTTCTAGTAGTTGTTTTGATAAATCTGTCATAAAAACAGTATATCACAAAAATCGCAAGAAAACAGATAAAAGAAAGCGATTACTTTATAAAGTTAAGGAAAATTTGCACAAAGATAACGTTTTTTCTTGAAAAACGCTTATTTTTAAGGTATCATAGAGGTGTAAAAAATTTAACTCAAAGGAGAGTAAAAAATGTCAATTATTACTGATGTTTACGCTCGCGAAGTCCTAGACTCACGCGGTAACCCAACACTTGAAGTAGAAGTTTATACTGAATCAGGTGCTTTCGGACGTGGTATGGTTCCATCAGGAGCTTCTACTGGTGAACACGAAGCAGTTGAACTTCGCGATGGTGACAAATCTCGTTACGGTGGTCTTGGTACACAAAAAGCTGTTGACAACGTAAACAACATCATTGCTGAAGCTATCATCGGCTACGATGTACGTGATCAACAAGCTATCGACCGTGCTATGATCGCTCTTGACGGTACTCCTAACAAAGGTAAATTGGGTGCAAACGCAATCCTTGGTGTGTCTATCGCTGTAGCTCGTGCTGCTGCTGACTACCTTGAAATCCCACTTTACAGCTACCTTGGTGGATTCAACACTAAAGTTCTTCCAACTCCAATGATGAACATCATCAACGGTGGTTCTCACTCAGATGCTCCAATCGCTTTCCAAGAATTCATGATTGTACCTGCTGGTGCACCTACATTCAAAGAAGCTCTTCGTTGGGGTGCTGAAATCTTCCACGCTCTTAAGAAAATCCTTAAATCTCGTGGTCTTGAAACAGCCGTAGGTGACGAAGGTGGATTCGCTCCTCGTTTCGAAGGAACTGAAGACGGTGTTGAAACTATCCTTGCTGCGATCGAAGCTGCTGGATATGTTCCAGGTAAAGACGTATTTATCGGATTTGACTGTGCTTCATCAGAATTCTACGATAAAGAACGTAAAGTTTACGACTACACTAAATTTGAAGGTGAAGGAGCTGCTGTACGTACTGCTGCAGAACAAATCGACTACCTTGAAGAATTGGTAAACAAATACCCAATCATCACTATCGAAGATGGTATGGACGAAAACGACTGGGACGGTTGGAAAGCTCTTACTGAACGTCTTGGTGGTAAAGTTCAATTGGTTGGTGACGACTTCTTCGTAACAAACACTTCTTACCTTGAAAAAGGTATTGCAGAAGGTGCTGCTAACTCAATCCTTATCAAAGTTAACCAAATCGGTACTCTTACTGAAACATTCGACGCTATCGAAATGGCGAAAGAAGCTGGTTACACTGCCGTTGTATCACACCGTTCAGGTGAAACTGAAGATTCAACAATCGCTGACATCGCAGTTGCAACTAACGCAGGACAAATCAAGACTGGTTCACTTTCACGTACAGACCGTATCGCTAAATACAACCAATTGCTTCGCATCGAAGACCAACTTGGTGAAGTAGCTGAATACCGTGGATTGAAATCATTCTACAACCTTAAAAAATAATCTAGTTCAGTGAACAAGGTTTGAAGCCCCTCGGATTTTTTCCGAAGGGCTTTTTTCTGTTCAAGGGGATAAGAAAGGGGCAGAGTTTATGGTATAATAGACAAAAACACTTGTATTAGGAAGAAATTATGTCTAAAGAGATTGATATTGAGTATTACCATCAGCTAGCCTTGCAAAAGCAGAAGGACCACCGCAAAGTGTTAGCTAATCTAAAGAAAAAACCTCCTAAAAACTTAGATAAGATTGCGCAGCAGATTCACCAAGAAGTCTTTGCTGAGATTGATTGCACTGCCTGTGCCAACTGTTGCAAGACTTTGGGGCCCGACTTTAAAGAAGCAGATATCACCCGTATCGCTAAGTACTTTAAGATGAAATTACCGGCTTTTGAAGCGGAATTCCTTCAGGTGGATGAAGATGGGGATAAAGTTTTCAAATCCATGCCTTGCCCCTTTCTAGGAGGAGACAATCTCTGCTGCATCTATGATGTTCGTCCCAAGGCCTGTCGTGAATTCCCCCATACAGATCGGAAAAAGATCCATCAAATTAATCATTTGACGATTAAGAATACCTTGACCTGCCCTGCAGCCTATCTCTTTGTTGAGAAATTAAAAGATAAGTTATAGAATTTACACCTTTAAATCTTGTACAAAGATTCTAGGGTGGAAGTATCCTGTATTTGTTAGAATATAGATAGAATTGAACACGGACTAAAAGCTATGCGAAAAAGAAAAAATTACCTAGAATCAGAAGAACCAGCGATAATTTTCCCATTTTCACTTTGCTTTTAATGACCTTTGTATCTTATGGAGGTAAGAAAAGAAGAATATGATGCATCAATTCAATCAAACCATGGATTATTTGGAGCAGCAACTGACTGGAGAAGTGGATATGAAAAGATTTCAGCAGCTATCGGGCTATTCTTACTCTCTCTTTAGCAGGCTATTTTCTATCCTGGCAGATATGACATTAGCAGAATACTTGCGCAATCGCAGGTTGTCAGAGGCTGTGATGGACTTGCGGGAAAGCACTGAGAAAGTCATTAACATAGCAATGAAATACGGCTATGAGTCTGCTGACGCCTTCAGCACAGCCTTCAAGAAATTCCATGGTGCAACTCCCTCAGAAGTTCGAAAAGGAAAACCTTATCGGATCTTTCCTAGACTTCAATTATCCTTAAAAATCACAGGAGGAAAGAACATGGATATCAAGATTCAAAAGAAACCTGCTTTTACCGTGGCAGGCGTCCTATTGGAAGCTATTGACAATAGCAAATGCCCGTCTGCTTGGGAGCATCTCTATGCCCATCACAGCTTTGAAAGCCTAGAGAGTCTAGGCAGTGGCCAATCTTTTGGCGTCTGCTCGGATGTCAAAGAAGGCGAAATCATCAACTATATGGCTGCTTATGATGTGACGGATAAAACTAAAGCAGAAGAACTAGGTCTGTCCATCAAAGATATCCCAGCCGCTGAATATGCTATCGTACCAGTCAAAGGCCCTATACCTGCTAGCATTCACAATGCTTGGAAATATGTCTTAGAGGTCTTTTTTCCAGAAACTGGCTATCGCCACTCAGGAGCCCCAGACTTTGAAGTTTATTTCAAAGGAGATATGTCGTCCTCAGACTACCAAATGGAACTCTGGATACCAGTCATCAGGGACTAGATCATTTTCTGATTTTTTATAAAGATGCAAATCAAACTCTGTAGAAGATAGCTTTTACAGAGTTTTTAATTGTTGACATTCATGTCTGTAAACAAACAAACCATATTTTTTGTTTGGATTTTATGGGGCATGCGAATAGTTTTCTCGGTATAATAGTCCCATAGAAGATAAGGAGGCAGGAATATGCAGATGTATTTTGGAGATGTGTCACTTTGCTATAGTTATTCATTGGCAATGGCACTGGATGGCTATGGCTATGACTTTAAAGCAGAGTTTTTAGAGGCAATTATGGTGATGGGAAATGGAGCTAGTATCGTAAAGGAAGATGAGGAGCACCCTCTAGTATTTTTTGATAATGGAATGCCAGATCTTTCCATCTCTCATTCCTTAAAAATACTTGGGTTTGACTATGAGGACTTCTATCTAAAAGATGGCGCGGAAGTAGATTTGGAAGAGGTTAAAAGAAAGTTGGAAACATTTCTGTCAAATGGACCTGTCGTTCTGGGACCTCTTGATATGGGCCATCTGACTTACAATCCCAATCACACAATCCTTTATGGTGTGGATCACTTCGTAACCGTGTATGGCATTGATCATCAGCACCTCTATTTGCATGATCCAGCTGGTTTTGCCTGTATGAAGGTTGCTTTTAATGACATACTAGAAGCATGGAAGGCAGAGGCTATTGACTATAAGCGCGGAGCCTACTCCATGTGGGGAAATTTTAAGAAGGTCAGGAGTCCTAGTCAGACTGAAATCTATCAGGAAACAGCAAGGATTATGAAGAACAGATATCTGAATGGCCAAAACGGTGTTTTGGAATGTTATGCAAAAGCAGTTGCTGAAAACGGCTTAAATACGGAGCAAAAACAATTGCATCAGTATTTCAGCTTTAAACTTGCTGCTGTTCGAAATCTCTATCTCAGTAAATTCTTAAAAGACCATGATCCAGAAGGGGCAAGATTAAAAGAAGAATTGGCTACTCTATTTGGTCAAGCCCATCTTTCATGTTTAAAAGAAGATTACCAAGAACTAGCCCACTTGCTCTATCAGATAGCAGAAGTGGATGGTCGCTTTAGAGATTTATATGTAAACTAGTGACTATAAGCATAAAAAAATAGTTAGTAAAAGCAGTTGTTCGTAAAATGAAGAACTGCTTTTTGATTATGGTATAATGAAGTAACAAAATAGCTTATTCTAGTTGAAAGTGAAGGGAGAACTCCTATGCCTAGACCGAGAACGAAAGAGGAGCTAGTGTTAGCCTCTAAGGAAAACTATGAAAAACTTAATCTCTTAATTTCTCAGCTAAGTGAAGAGGAGCTACAGACTCCTTTTGATTTTTCAAAAGACCAAAAGAAAAAAGAAGCTCACTGGAATAGAGATAAAAATCTACGGGATGTCCTGATCCATCTCTATGAATGGCATCAGTTACTTTTAACCTGGGTACATTCCAATCAAAAGGGTCATGAAAGACCTTTTCTCCCTGAACCTTATAATTGGAAAACTTATGGGGAAATGAATGTCGCTTTTTGGAAGAAGCACCAGAGAACGTCCTTAGAAGAAGCGACCAAACTCCTCAATCAATCGCATAAAGAGGTTTTAGAGTTGATGGAAGGCTTCATCAATGACGAATTGTTCACAAAAGGTGTCTATAAGTGGACGGGAGGAACAAGTCTAGGTTCCTACTTTGTCAGTGCCATCTCCAGTCACTATGACTGGGCTCTGAAAAAACTCAAAGCTCATCAGAAGAATTGTAAGTCCTACTAGTTAAAGTGAGTATGAAGTTTAGAAAAAGGTTCTTCTAAGTTTCGAATAGCATATTTCTCGTGATTTTAGAGCCATTCTAGCTTTAGAATCCTTCTAAAATTAAAATTTAGGTTTGTCATAAACTTAGAATAGCACCAAAACATTTATATCAATGCAATTCTAAGTTTCGAATCACACGGATATTAAAGGGATTGAGCAGTTCGACGCTTAGAATGCCTTGATTCTGAGAAATGTTGACTAGAAAATGATTCGAATAGCTTTTTTTCTGATATAGGATGATAGATAGATGGGTGAGATGATGAGCATAAAAAAAGAGAAAGTTAGAAAAGAGTTGGTGTCCCTCTGTTTGGGAGAGCTTACAGCCATCCTATCCTTTTGGTTGTGTTTTTTCCTTTTGAAAAATCGTCTTGGTGATTGGATGAGTCTAATTACCATTCTCTATCCTTTATCTTTACTGACATTTATATTGCTTCAAGGCTCGACCTATTGGGCGATTTTGATTAGAAGACTGTCGAAACCTCAGTTCGGAAGTGGAACTGTTCCCAAACTATATGGTTGTTTCAGAATACTAGACCTTGTTTTACTTATTTCAGGCTTTCCTTTTATAGTCTGGAACACCCAGAGTGTTCGAGTGGCTATTATAGCCACACTAATACAGCTTTTTGCCCTTATCGAATGGATTAATTATTTCCTCCTACGCTTATCTTATAGTTTGAATCTACTTGTTTTATGGAAACGAATTGTTAAGGGAAAACTTGAAAAAAGCAGAATAGCCAAGGAGTTGGGGTAGGGGAGAATGAATGTATGTTTTAGAGACTATCAGTATAAAACTTTAGTTGACGTTAAATAATATTAAAAATGAATAGGAGAATATCTATGTCTGTAGGGTTAATGGTTGGTTATAATTGGTGGACTATAGGAGAAGGGAGTCTTTTTAATTCATTCTTTTCGACTATTTATGTTCGCTTAGAGAATAATCAGTGGGGAAGTAGATACCCAGTAATAATGAATAAGCTTTACTGGGGAGATGTTCCTTTTGAATCTGTTGAGAGTGGAATAGCTGAGTTGGTATCTATCCAAGAGGAGTTGAAAAAATTTCTCCCTCAGGATGTTATATGGGATTTTGAAGATTTGTCACTCACTCCTCCTTGGGGAAATAATATCGCAGAGCATATAACAAATTTATCGCATTATTTCATAACTAGTTCCGGAAAAGATTCATTCGAAGTTTTGCTGACTAGTTTTAGATTTGCACTTGAGCACGGTCAAAATGTGAGTGTAAAAAGTATTTGAAACTCAATAAATCAAAGGTTCATTTATGCTATAATATTCTTAATGAATTTTCAGAAAGGAAACTCAATGCCCTACAAATTTCTACTCTTCGACCTTGATCACACCTTGCTTGATTTTGATGCTGCTGAGGATGTGGCTTTGACGCAACTTCTAAAGGAAGAAGGAGTTGTGGATATTCAGGCTTATAAAGACTACTACGTTCCTATGAACAAGGCTTTCTGGAAGGACTTGGAACAAAAGAAAATCAGTAAACAAGAGCTGGTTAACACGCGCTTTTCTCGTTTATTTGCCCATTTTGGACAGGAAAAAGACGGTAGGTTACTTGCCCAGCGTTACCAATTTTATCTCGCTCAGCAGGGACAAACTCTTTCGGGTGCTCATGAACTCTTGGACAGCCTTATCGAAAGAGATTATGAGCTATACGCTGCGACAAATGGCATTACTGCCATTCAGACAGGGCGCTTGGCTCAATCAGGTCTGGCTCCCTATTTCAATCAAGTTTTCATCTCCGAGCAATTACAAACTCAAAAACCTGATGCACTATTCTATGAAAAAATCGGTCAAGAGATTGCTGGATTTGATAAAGAAATGACACTGATGATTGGAGATTCTCTAACCGCCGACATTCAAGGTGGTAATAATGCTGGTATTGGTACTATCTGGTACAATCCCCATCATCTGGAAAATAAGACGCAAGCCCAGCCGACTTATGAAGTTCATTCTTACCAAGAATTGCTGGATTATTTGGATGATATGTAGTGCTTTTCCTAAGAGGGGATGATATGGAAACTAAAGTCATTGAAGAGATTGACAATTTACTAAACCTCATCGAGCAGTATCAGTTAAAAGGTGTGGTTGCTCAAGTAAATTCGTTAAAAGAGTTAAAGTATATCATAAGCAATCATATAGAGTTAAGTACTCGAGAGAAGATGAATATCCACTATTCACTCTTTCTCCCTAGGGGTGGTTTATCTGAACTCTACTATATGGACGCTAATTTTGAACGGATGAAGTCTGTAAATAATCAACTTTCCTATGCTATTGATATGATTGAAAAGTTTTTAATGGCTGATTGATACTGTAAATACTAATGTCAAATAATAGGGTCAATAACAGTATATATAAGAACTGTAAAAAGTGGTTTAGATAGCCACTTTTTGCTATAATAGAGGCAGTAAAAACGAAGGAGTCAGCTATGGAACACTCGTCTTGGCATGCTTTGATTAAGGAGCAATTACTTGAAGGTTATTTCGGGAAAATCAATCAATTTATGGAACAGGTCTATGATCAGGGAACTGTCTATCCACCTAAGGAAAAAGTTTTTCAGGCTCTCTTGACTACACCACTTGAAGAAGTTAAGGTGGTGATTCTAGGGCAAGACCCCTATCACGGACCAGGTCAAGCGCAGGGCTTGAGTTTTTCTGTACCCGATGCTATTCCAGCGCCACCGTCCTTGCAAAATATCTTGAAAGAATTGTCAGATGATATCGGGGTTAAGAAATCCCATGATTTAACGTCTTGGGCTGAGCAAGGAGTCTTACTTCTTAATGCTTGCTTGACCGTTCCTGCTGGCCAGGCCAATGGTCATGCTGGACAGATATGGGAGCCTTTTACAGATGCTGTGATTCGGGTTGTCAATAATCTAGACAGACCTGTAGTCTTTGTACTCTGGGGCGCTTATGCACGCAAGAAGAAGGCCTTGGTTACCAATCCACACCACTTGATTATCGAATCAGCCCATCCTAGTCCTTTATCTGTTTTCAGAGGATTTTGGGGTTCCAAGCCTTTTTCCAAGGCCAATGCATTCTTAAAAGAGACAGGACAAGTGCCAATCGATTGGCTTAGATAAGGAGAGAATATGCCTCAGTTAGCGACGATTTGCTACATTGATAACGGAAAAGAACTGCTCATGCTGCATCGCAATAAGAAGCCCAATGATGTCCACGAAGGCAAATGGATTGGTGTGGGTGGTAAGCTGGAGCGAGGGGAGACTCCTCAGGAATGCGCTGCGCGTGAAATCCTAGAAGAAACAGGCCTCAAAGCCAAGCCGGTTCTAAAAGGCGTTATCACTTTTCCAGAATTCACGCCAGATTTAGACTGGTACACCTATGTTTTTAAGGTGACAGAGTTCGAGGGTGACTTGATTGACTGCAATGAGGGGACGCTGGAATGGGTTCCCTATGACG